>JAITCR010000083.1 GCA_031282985.1 Nitrososphaerota archaeon
GGATTTTGCTGGTGTGTCTGGGTCTGATGAAGGGGGTGGTTTGGTTTATGTTGAAGGGGATACTGATGATTATGCAAATTGGTAATTATAGTTAATTCGCGCCGAAGGCGCTTTGTTCTTCTGTTGCATCTAGAAATGCTGCAAAATCAGGAAACATTTTTTTCGAGCTCTGTCACAGTTTCTATTTTTTTGATTTTTTGGTATTCTTTGTTTGGTAGGGGCAGGATTTCGCGGATGAGGGTTTTATTCTTCTTATGTTTTTGAGGACGCCTGTTTGGCTGGTTCCAAAGAGGTAGGATAGTAGTGTTGAGGGGGTGTAGAGGTGGTAGTATATGAGTAGCATGAGGAGTCGGTTGGTTAGGTTTAGTGTGAAGGGGTGTCCTGCTTCTATGGCTCGTTTCCTATTTTGTCTTTGGAGCTTTTTGTTCGTGCACGGGATGTTTTTGTGTTATTGTTTGGTTTAGGGTGTTGAATTCTTGTAGAGTTAGGCCTGAAAAGTTTCTGAAATGTTCGGATTTTTTTAGATAATACGGTGTAATTTACAATTTAAACAGTCTAAAAGACAAATAACACGCCCGTATGCTAATAAAACCTTCTATTTGCCAACATAACTCTAATTAGTATTAAGGTCTAATGTTTACTTTTTGATGAATGTTACATTTTTCAGGTATGCCATTTCGATTCCTTCACGTTCAAAGGCAGCTTTTATAGCTATATTGATTTGTTGTTGAGTTGCTAGGTAGTTGCCGTAATCGGGTGCGTGGACGAAGTAGCTGATGAAGAATTTTAGGCTGTATTCACCAAATTCGTTAAAGTTTACAAATTGTGGTGTGGCGCCTTTGACGGTTTTTATTGCGTCGGTAATTATTTGTGGGGTTCGTTCAAGTTTTTCAGTTGGTGTATCGTAATTTATGCCTATATTGAAGACTATTCTTCTTTTTGCTAGTTTTCTAAAGTTTCTAATGCTTGTTGATGTGATTTGTTTGTTTGGAACTACTAGTTCTTCGCCTTGTAAAAGTTGAATTCTTGTGGTCAGTATACCAATATTTTTGACTGTTCCGCTGTGTTCGTCTAAAATAATGAAGTCATCTATTTCGAAGGGGCGACCAAAGTAAATAGCAAATGCGCTAAAGAAGTCATTTAAGATGTTTTGTAGAGCGAAAGCTATGATGATGCCGGCGGCACCTGCTGTGCTGAGTACTGCTAGTAGTAGTCCGTCGATTTCGAGGGAAATTAGAATTACTACGAGAGCGATTATGAAAATTGTTGCTTGTGTGATTTTTTTGAGGATGCCCATTAAGTGTTTGCTGTTGTTTCTTTTTTGTTGCGATGTTTTTTCTGTGTACCAATCAATTAGTATATCTGTTATTTTTGATGCTGCGTATGCTACGAGTAGGATTTGTACGCTAAAGAATACACTACTTATAAAATGTCTGTATGGATCAAGAATTGAAAGTGGTGATAGGGCGAATTCTACTGCTATAACTCCGACAATTATTAGTATGACAGTTTTTGTGGAAGCTACGAGTTTGTCGTCTAGATTTGTTGAGCTTTTTGTGGTCCATTTAGAAACGTATTTGCTTATGATGAAAGATAAGCCTAAGCCGATAATGCAGATTGTACTAAATAGTATGATTGAAACTAGAATTTCAGCGATTGTAGGACTGATGTTTAATGTTTGTTGTAGTACGCCGCTTAATCCGGCGGTGGATTCATTTAGGCTCATATGGGTTCGGGACTCTGGTTTAACATATTTCGTGAGTTGTTATAGTAGGGCGGCATTAAGTGATGTGGATGAATAAAAATGTGTTTTCTTGAAAAATAGAAAAATGTTGGAGAAAATGCTTATTTTATAGCAGCTTTTGCGAGTTTTTTTAGGATTGCGTCTTTGGCTATGGTGTAGGCTATTGAGTAGTCAAAGAGGCCTTGTGCTTCAGCAGTTGCGCGTTTGATCATTTCTGTTTCAGTTTTGATTTTTAGTTTACCAATAGCTAAAGCGCCGATACCAAAAACACTGGGTTTAAGTTCAACTCCGTCATCATTAGAACCTAAGCCTTCAACGCCTAAGGGTTTAATTGCGTTAATATCCCCGATGATTTTACATTTTGTTGCAACACCTATATCAGCTTTAGATAAAAGCTGGATTCCACCTGCGCCTGCTGCAAGGATGATCTCTGCATCACGTACTGCTGCAGCAGTCTGTTCGGGTTTACTAACTTCGACAACTTTAACTCTTTGCATACCAACTTCAGCATTGATTTTGTCAGCGAGAACTTGTCCTTTAGCAAGACTGCGGCTGGTAATTGTTACATCTGCTTTTTCTGTAGCGTAAATACGAGCAGCTGTTTGTCCAACGGGGCCAGTGCCAGCAAGGATTACAACTTTTTTGCTTTCAAGACTACCTAAGCCTTTCTCCATGGCTGCGCCGAAGGTTTTTGCTACTGCTGCTGCGGCTGTGGAATATCCTCCTCTTGGGTCAACGATGATGCTGTTTCCCCATGGAGCGGATTTCATGGCATTTTGGGTTGCAACAACAACTTTTTCCACTTCTTCAAAGTTGCTACCGTTGATAAAAATTTTTGTGTGCGCAGCACCCACTGGACCGCGTGGGAAAAGTAGGTCAAAGACAATTTTTGGGGCATCTTCGCCTGTTACATTTTCGTATTTAAATATCATAGAGTCTGGGAAGCAGTCGACTACTACTAGTAAGTCAAATGGACTGCAATATTTATCGGTATCAAGGAAAACGAAAACTGTTTTGAAATTTGGTTGCGCCATTTTTTATACCTAACCTGTTTCAAATACAGTTTAACAATTTAAGAATGCCTATCGCTTATATCCAGAAAAAACAAAAGATGAAAAAAATTTCAGGGACGATAATTGATTTTTCGGTTATTTGGACATATTGTTTAATAGCATTCGTTTAAAAGTAATTTCTACAATTAACGATGTGGAAGGTGTTATTACCTGTCATTAAATGAGAATTTGGAAAAACTTTCAAATGCATGTGGAGTAACAGGCAATGAAGCTCCTGTTAGAGAGTTACTAACGCAGCTTATGGGCCCGTATGTTGATGAAGTTATTGTTGATAGGCTGGAAAATGTCATTGCGGTAAAAAAGGGTAAACAGGGTAAACCAAAAATTATGCTTGCCGCTCACATGGATGAAGTGGGCTTAATGGTAAAAACTGTTACAAAAGAAGGTTTTTTGCAGTTTTCAAAAATTGGCGGTATAGATGATCGTATTCTTCCAGCTCAGAAGGTAGTTGTCCACACAAAAAATGGTGGTGCATATCAAGGTGTTATTGGCTCAAAACCGCCGCATATTCAGAAAGAAGAAGAACGACGAAAAGTTTTAGCGTTTGATGATTTGTTCATAGATATTGGCGCTGAAAGTAAAAAAGCTGTAGAAAAAATGGGCATTACTGTTGGTAATCCAGTGGCTTTTGACATAAAACATGTTGCTTTAAACAAGAGTATGGTTATGGGTAAGGCTTTTGACAATCGCGCGGGCTGTTTAGTTATGGTTGAAACACTCAAACGCTTAGGAGAAACAGATTGTACCGTGTGTGCTGTGGGCACTGTTCAAGAAGAAGCGGGACTGCGGGGTGCAGGTACAGCTGCTTTTGGTGTTGACCCCGATGTCGCCTTAGCGTTAGATGTAACTGTTGCAGGTGATGTTCCAGGAGTTAGGGAATATGATACAAGTGTAAGAACAGGTAAAGGTCCAGCGTTAACGGTTTCTGATTCAGGCTTAATTACGCATCCCAAAATTTTACGGTGGCTTTTAGACACAGCTGAGGAAGAGAAAATTACAATACAACTTGAATCTGGTTTAATGGGCAGTACAGATGCTGCGAGAATATCTTTAACACGCCAAGGTATTCCAAGTGGTGCCATTTCAATTCCAACACGGTATATTCACAGCCCAACCACAATGTTAAACATACAAGATATTGAAAACTCTGTAAAATTAGCGGTAGCAGCAATTCAGAAAATTTCAAAGCATTTCTAAAGCACCTTAATGGTGTACCAAATGAAAATGCAGAAAAGTAAGATACCATACATAGAGTAACGGTCAATTCAAAAATTTACAAAACCAAGCAGCAGTCAAGGGGTAGCTGTAAAAAGCTATTTTTTAATTTTAGGCGGTATTTTATTTGGAGAAAGTGTTTTTAGACGTGACATCAGTATTGTAGATGTGTGAATTTTGGATGAGCAGAAAACCGTTTGAAGGAAAAATTGAATTTTTAGAACATACTGCAGATGTTTACGTTAGAACCTGTGGAGTTTCAACACAGGAAGCTTACGAAAATGCTGCATTAGCTATGTTTGAGACTATAACTAAAACAGTGAAGGTTGCTCAAAAAGAGGAGGAGGTAATAACTGTAGAGGCTGAAGACCTCTATGCACTCTTGTATAATTGGCTTGAAGCTTTGCTGGTGAATTCTGAAACTAAAGGTATGTTATATTCGAAATTTCAGATAGTTGACTGGACAGAAACACCGGATTTATTCACGATTACAGCACATGTTTGGGGAGAAAAGTTTCAGCCTGAGAAGCATCCTCAAAAAGTAGCTGTTAAAGCAGTAACATACCATCGTATGGCTGTTATGCATGAAAAAGAAGGAAATGCTGTTTTAGAGTTCATTTTAGACATTTAAGCCAGTTTTAGTTTTTTTAGTTCTTCAAACATTTGCTCAACAAGTAGTTCAGGTGGCGTATCAACAGCGGTTGTTTTTGAAGTGATAATAGGCGTTTTCTTTTCTCTATAGTAGATAAGCAAGGGGATAGTTTGATCTTGGTAGATTTGTAATCTATCTTTGATGACATCAGGACCGTCATCTGAACGTTGGTATAGTTCGCCGTTGCATTTATCGCAAATACCTTCAATTTTTGGTTTGAGGAATTTGATGTTGTAAACGGTGCCACAGTTTTTGCAGATGCGGCGTGAGGAAAGTCGTTCTATTATTAACCAATCAGGCACATCAAGCAGAATGATGACATCAAGTTGGAAAATTGTTTCCAATGTTTTGGCCTGTTCGAGTGTTCGTGGGAAACCGTCTAAAAGTACACCTGATCCTTGTGGAATTCCATCTAAATGTTGTTTTAATACTTCAACGACGATTTCGTCTGGAACTAGTGCGCCTTTTTCTACGTAACTCTTTACTTTTTTACCTAATTCAGAGTTTTCTTTTACTTGCGCACGGAAAATATCACCCATGGCAATAACTTCGACACCAAGTTTGGCTTTAAGCCTATTTGAATAAGTGCCTTTACCTGCGCCTGGTGCTCCAAAGATAATAGCTTTCACGTTAACGTTTCTCCGGTAGCTGCTCATGTTGAAGAGAACTATATAATAAATTTATTGTGTGATCGGGGCCATTTTATGGGCTTTGCGACAATATTATTGTGGGATGATGTGTAGGTTAAGTAGTTGTGGGTTGAGGGTATTTTAGGTAGCAGATTTGTTTAATGCTGTGAACCATAAACTTGAGTGTTTCCTGTATGCCTTTTCTTGGACTTAATTTCTTTCTGATTCTAGCGGGTTCGCGACGTTTAAGCATAGAATTACCTGTTCACGAGTTTCGCACTTACACTTCCATAGCCAGTGCTAAAGCCTGTTGAATACCGGGTTTAATAACCTCCCAATCCTGTTGGTACGGCGTCATAAAATCACGACACCTTCTACGATACTTACGCACTAAAGCAACAAAAGAGAAACCAATATGATTGCAACCGGCTCAACCAATATTGACCTGACAACGACCAAACCCACAAATTCGCTTCAACTCTCCATGCATCACCCAATACTCCAACGCCTCTCAAAG
>JAITCR010000085.1 GCA_031282985.1 Nitrososphaerota archaeon
GGCACTTTGTTACACTCCTATGAAAATTTCGATTATTGTGTTTTGATAAAGTTTTAGATAGGTTGTTTTGTGCCGTTCGCTTAGGTTATTTAGAAAATGCCTGTTTAGTAATGACGGTAGATGTTTTAACTACGGCTATTTCAGAAGTATTAGCCACCATAACTGACGCAGATATTGAAGGCTGGGTTAAACACTGTGGCTATCAACTATAAAAAGTCAAACTGCTATACTATTAACTTTTAAATTCTGCAAAATGAGTTCTAATTATCAAAAGGTGTGTAATTAGAGGTTTTTTAAAATATTGTTGTGGTGGCTATATAGGCACCAATAGCTGCATTGTTAAAAAGTGCAAATTATAGACTATTTTTAAATTGGACACTAAACTGCGGAATTTATAGAAACTTTTTGCAGTTGGTGCCTAAATTTTGCGGAATTTAGGAAGTTATGCAAGAAGCTACGGTACAAAACTGGCTTTTCACTATTTTAGGTGGGTGCATTTACACTGTTCCTTCTCTAAACTTGTTTATGTTCTCCATTATGTCCCATACAACTACTATACCGCAACGAAACTTATTGACCATACCACCTGATTTGAAAGACCCTCTTGTTTTTTAGCAACAATCAAACACATACCTTTTCAATGTACCTAAAACATTGCACCCCTATTTTTTAGGCAGCGCGGTGATGTAAGTAGTTTACTGGTGTATTGTTTAGTTAGTAGCTTGTTTTATTATTTTTGATGGGTCCACTTTGAGTTCGTTGAATGCTAATTCTTCAGGGGTTAAACCTAATGCTAAACCTAATAGTTGTGGATAATGTAGTATTGGAATATCGTATATTTCGTTGAAAAGCTTCTCTATTCGAAGCTCATTTGTGTCATACATTATGTGGCAAAATGGGCAAATAGTTATCAACGCTTGAGCTTGCACACTTTTTATATGACTTAATTTGTCTCTCGCAAGAGATAACGCAGCTTTATCACTAACCCCAACACTTGGAGCACCACAACACTCCGCCTTATCTGTATAATCTAAACAAGTAGCACCCGTTGCTTCAATTAACATTTTAAGCGTTTGCGGATCCTCTGGATTATCAAACCCAATGTAATGCTTAGGACGCAAAACATGACACCCATTATGATCAGCAACTTTCAAACCTACAAGCGGTTTAATGACAGCAGCTCTAATTTTATCAATTCCAACGTCTTCTTTTAAAAACTGCAAAAGATGCTTAACTTTAACAGTCCCTTTAAATTCCAACCCACACACTTCTTTTAAACGCTCATTAACCTGCTGCTTTAACTTGAAATCCTCTTTTAAAATTTTGCCAACTTTCTTAAATGTCCCCGCACACCCGGGACACAGCGTTAAAACATTTAACCCCTGCACCTCTGCAAAAGCCAAATTTTTCGCCGACAAAACAAGCATAGCCTCATGACTAATAGGATCAAGCGGAAGACCACAACAGTTGAATTCAGACATTTCAACTAATTCAACTCCAAGTTTAGCAAGAACACTACGCGAAGAAACCTCATAACTAGAAACACGATAAGGAATAGCACAACCCAAAAAAATCAAACACCTACTAAAATCATCATTATTATTACTGATGCTTGACATGTGTCCTGTCTCCCTTAATTTTTTGGGTCTCCTCAACAATTTTTATACCCTTGAGGATTTTGTAAATATTTTCTGCATTACCTTTCGGTAACGGCGGAAGATTTTGCAACTCACGCTTTTTCATACGTAACTCAGAAATTCTATAAGCATAACCTGTCTCAAGAACCGCCTCTAACTGATCCCTAAAAACCTGTGGCAAACAATTATTCTCTACCGCTAAATTACGAAAAACACGAATTACACTTGCCACCTCAATATCCTGCGGACAACGATCCGTACAGACAAAACAAGCAGCACATAACCATAAAGTATCACTTTTCAACACGCACTCTTTTAAACCAAGAATTGCCATACGAATCAAGGTTCTTGGCTGATAACTACCATTGTAACGGGCAACGGGGCAATCACTTGTACAAGTTCCGCATTGAAAACAGCTAAGAATCCTCTCACTACCCGACAACTTTACAAGCTCATACTTAAACGTGGAATCTATCTCAGACCCCTTTATCAACTGCTTCTCTAAAGAAACTTGAGCTACAGATGTCTCAACCATAATTTCACCCAAGACAGTAGTTAACGTAAACATACATGCTTAAGCTACGATTTAAATAAAAACAAAGTAGATAAATGTTAATTAAAAACAAAAAGAAAAACTCTTTCAACAAACCAAAAACTAGAGTTGCTTCCGATAATTTTTAGGATCACGCAAATTCTGCACCGGAGACTCATCTGTATAACCCTGCTCAACCTGAATCTTTTGCTTTATCTCAACCTCTGAAACCCTCGCTTTACACTCTTTACTGCTAAACTCTACACTATTACCCAACTTGTAAATAGCCCTACCAAGCATACGCTCACCAATAGTCTTAGTACATCTACCCATATCTACCACACAAAAACTATCAACAACCCAAATTTAGATGTTTGGATAAAAAATTCTGTTAACATCATATGCGATAAATCACCTGCAACTTTCACGTGACAAAACAATCATTTTCAGAAACTATAGTGAGAATTCAGGTTAAACCGTATGGACAAACAACATTTTTCATTATCAACATCATAAAATCATCAAATCAAAGGTTAGAACAAAGCGCCTTCGGCGCGAATTAACTAGACCTACCAATCTGCATGCTCATGTTCATCATCCCACTCATCATAAACTAAACCACCGCCTTCATCAGACCTAGTTACACCCACAAGATCCATGACGTGACCACAATTAGAACACAAAATAACAGCTCTCTTTGGCTTAACAGGCACATTTTCACGACTAAGAGGTATGAGCATTTTCTGAAGCTTAGCCGTTGTACGCCCGGAATACAGACCGTAATAACGAATAAACTCAAGATTCTTATCAGAGATAAGCCGGACCAAACGATCAATAAATTCAAACGCATGTAACGTCACAAACTGTTTAACTTTATACTCATCCACAAACCAGTAAGTCACCATATTCGTCGCTGTATTAAACTCAGAAATACGCGACTCAGCAATAGCCGAATGACGCAAATAACGACCAATATAACCGGCAATTTGTCTGGGCTTAGACACCCACCGTTTAGCATAAACATAAAACCCCTCCCCATGCTCCCTAAACAATCAATCAATCAAACACTTATTCTCCAAGGAACGGGACAACACACGCTTAACCATCGTCAAAAGCTGATACTGCCAAATACACCTCAAAACACCATAACTCCAAAAACGAAACAGAAACCCACACACACCACCCTTCGTCAAACCACCCTCAGCAAGTAAAACATGCACATGAGAATTCAAAGTCAACTCCTTCCCATAAGGATGCAACACACAAACAACACCCGACACAGCCCCATGCTTATCC
>JAITCR010000022.1 GCA_031282985.1 Nitrososphaerota archaeon
CTTTGTCTTCTTTGGCTGTTCTCCAAACGTTGTAGGGTGGTAGCAGATTTGTCATTTGGGAAAATCATGGGTAGTGAACGCCAGCGGCAGCCTTCTCTTTTTTGGTAGAGTGCGGCACAGAAAATGTTGTAGAGATCTATGGTGTGTGGGTGTTGTTTTGCGTGCTGTTTCAAGTGTAGGTCGTGTTATTTTGAATTGTTTGTGTGTTATATCGCGGGGTAAGTTGCCCTCATGTATTCCATCTAACCTTTAGGAATGCTGTCATCTATTATACAACATACATGTTCTTAAAAGATATTAAACAGGCTCTAAGCCGTTAACAAGAAGACACATTTATCTTCTTTGAAGACAAATAGCAACAATTACCTGCAAGACAGGTCATATTAGTTAAACAGTTGTTGACGTTTATTCGTCTCGTTTTAGGTTTTTAGGTATAGCCCAGTAATCTATAGTTCCACTCTTTACCCATTTACCGCCTATGCTTTTCACGGTGTCATTGATGTCTTCCCATTCGGTTTTTAGAAATTGTGTTGGTTTAACAATGACAAAATCGCTATCTGAGGTAAATTTAAGCACTTTACGCTGCTCTTTTGTGAATTCATCTTCAAAACCACATGTGTCAATATTTGTTTCAAGTTTAGGTTCTAATGTTTTAACTCCTGTACCTATACTACTAGTACTATTAGCTGAGTAAAGCTGATTTGTTGTTAATGTTTGGAAACATTTCTGTGGTGTTGCAGGGTTTGTCTGAATTGGCGTGGAAGTTTTTAAAATTTCATCTGAGGGATTTGCTTGTGGTTGAGGAGTCAATGACGGTTTATTGGTAAATTCGGGGTTTGGTGTACCTTCAGAGACATTTTCAAAGTTGTCGCTTCTAACTACGGCTGTTACTTGTTTGGTAAATGCATCATATTTTATATCTATAAGTTCCATGTCTGGAGGGATGCTAAGTTGTTGGGTTGGTTTACCCTGTAGTGTACGTATTAGTTCTTCAGGTGTTAAGTTTAGTATTTTTTGTTTCATCGTGTTCTCCTTGCTTTTGTTTATGCTTTAGAGCTTAAAAGCGTTATTGACATGTTCTTGTCTGTAAAATAGCAGTAGACATGTCGCGTCTTTTAAAATAAGGAAAGTTTTTTTCATTTTTAGAGTTGATTAAGTGTTTTGTTGTAGGGTTCTCGTAGTTGATTAGCTTGTTTGAATAATTGTTTAATTTCTTCATCACTGGCACCTTGGTGTATGGGTGTTAAAATGTCTGTTAATTTGTTGTTTTGCATGAGACATGTTTTGAGGTTTCCATTACTGGTAACACGTAGCCGTGTGCAGTGCATGCAGAAATCAGTGTTTTCAATTGGATGCACCACTTCTACATTCACATTTGGAAGATGATAAATTAAACGATTATGCATAAATTGCCGCTGCTCAATATCAACAGCTCTTTGGCGCAAAAGTTCTTCTTGCTCTTTTAGATTGCAATGATGACTATTATAATATACACTGCTAACATTTACAGGGTCAAGCTCTATAAGCTGCAGAATTACACCCATTTTTTCAGCATACATAATCATATCAGAAACATCTTTCTCGTTAACCCCTTTGAGCAAAACCATATTCAATTTAACAGGACTAAAACCTACATTAACAGCCGCCTTCACACCAGCTAACGCGTTGTCAAGATTACCTCCTGTAAGAGTTCTATATGTTTCAGGGTTAAGAGAGACCAAACTTATGTTTATTCGACCTAAACCAACATCATGCAATTCCTGAGCGATGTTAGATAGCATTAACCCGTTGGTTGTCAATGAAATGTCTTTTAAACCGGAAAGATCAGCGATGCCAGCTACTATTTTACAAATATCATGACGCATTAACGGTTCGCCTCCAGTGAGCTTTATCCGTGTAATGCCTAAAGTGATGGCTATTTTGGTTATGTGGACAATTTCTTCAGAGGTCATCTCTATACGGTTGTTGTCGTTTGTGCGTTTAATTTCACCTTCGCTGTGGCAGTATGTGCAGTGATAATCGCATCGTTGAGTAACAGAGATTCTTAAATTAAGCAGAGGCCTGCCGAAGTTATCATATAAGCTCATCGCTATTCACGTGCATGTTTAACGATGTGAGACGCTTCAGGTAAAATAAGTTTTTCCACAGCAGTCATCACAGCATTAGGAGAGCCAGGAATGCAGAAAAAAACTTTGCCAGCTGTAACACCTGCAATTGCGCGAGACAACACTGCAGCTGAACCTGCTTCATCAAAACTGATACGCCTAAAAAATTCGCCAAACCCTAGCAAAGTCTTTTCAAAAAACGGTGAAACAGCCTCAATAGTTACATCTGTAGATGCAATGCCTGTACCACCTGAAAAAATGATTACATCCAAATCTGTTACAGATAAACAGTCCTTAAAAGCTTGAGCAATCATTACTTTATCATCTAAAAGAATTTTTTTAAACAACACCGTATGCCCTGACGTTTGAATTAAACCCTCAAGAAAATCCCCACCTAAGTCTGAAACAGCTTCGCCTTTTTCCTTTTGATTATAACGTGAAGTGCTACAGATATAAACTGCAAAAACAAGCCTTTTTGGCACCTGTTCTTTATGCTGTTTTGAGGTTTCGCTCATACAAATCATCAGACTGGTTGTTTGTATTTACGTATGACATGTATATTTTGAATAGCTGTTGAGGGGTATTGTCCATCGGCATCTTTTTCATACTGTTTAGTCATGTCCCAAATTGTCAATAAAGCCATGGATACTGCTGAGAGGGCTTCCATTTCTACGCCTGTTTGTGCACAGGTTTTAACTGTTACAGAAACCTCTATGGTTGTTTCATTTAGCACTTTAGGGCAAACTTCCACGTTAGTCAAATGTAAGGGATGACATAAAGGTATTAGTTCACTAGTTTTTTTTGCTGCTAAAATAGCTGCAATTTTGGCTGTGTGTAGAGGGGCGCCTTTTACTGTTTTTCCTTCTTGTATCTGTTTTATGGTTTCAGGTTTTAAATGTATGGCACCTGAAGCAGTTGCTTCTCTTAGGATTTGAGTTTTTTCTGAAATGTCAATCATGGTCATTTGTTATTCCTCTCAGAACGGTTAGGTTGTTTGTTTTGTTCCCATAGGTGTATTAGATTTTGTATAATTTCTGCTTTTTCAGATGTTTCATTGAGCCGATACATTCTAAACCTTACGCCATATGTATACTCTATTAGAATGCCTTCGGACTCTAAAAGTCGCAAATGTTTGTCTGCAGCTGTATAATTTATTTTAATTCGACGTGCAATATCTGAAATGTGACGTTGCCCTTTTTGGTCAAGTAACTTTAGAATTTTTATACGGGTTTTTGATGAAAGAACATCTTCAATGTCCATGTAATATCACCTAAAACTCCTTGTAAGGAGATTGTATAACTGCTGCTCTAATTCCTTTGCAGGGATAGATGGCAGAGAAATCATTGTTGAACGCCCACGTGAAGATGTGGAACCAACTTTAGTTTTGATGACATCTATTTGGGCGAATTGTTGTATGTATTTCCACAGTTGTGTGTGACTGTGGGGTTTTTCTTCATATTCTTCACATATAATTGCGTATGTTTCTTTGATTTCTGCTAATGTCGTATATGCTTCTTTGTTTTCTTTAAAGAAGCGAGCAATTGCGAGGAGTAATATTTTTTCATGTATGCCTAAGCCGTCGAGTTCACTGCGTTTAATTGTAGGTATTATAGTAGAAACGGCTTGGCGTACGCATTCCGGTTCGACACGTTCTGCATCTTTTGCATCTGCATATTTGCCTGAACGCCACAACAGTTCTATGCCGAAGCGGGCGTTTCCTGTTTCAGTGGAGGCTAATTCTGCTATTAACTCAACTACATCTTCTGAAACGGTGGCAAGTTCGAAAGCCATTTTTACGCGGTCATTTAAAATATCCGTTAAAAATTCCTTGTCATACCGCTCAAGCGTAACTATGTTTCGTTGTAAAGTGCTTTGAGTACTATCGTCTAAGTTTTTGAGTGCCACTAAGCTTCGTTGTATGAATATAAAAGAAATCCGTTGCTGTTTGCCCTGTTGCAACTCTTGTAGTCTAGTAAGTTTGTAAACAGTATCTGAACCTTCTTTTTCTATTAAACTGTCAAATTCATCAAGAGCTAATATTACAAACACTTGTTCTTCATCAAGTATTTGCAGAAAAGTTTTAAGAATTTCCTCAGCAGAAAAGCCACGGATTGGAAAATTGGGTTGAAAAACTGTTACGGCGTGATGTAAAATTTGAGCAACATTTCCACGGTATTCACGACAGTTAACATGAATATATCGAAATTTTGTGCCTCTTTTACCAACTTCAATGCTAATGTTTTTGCCAAATGTTTGACACAACGCAGTTTTTCCTGTACCCACTTCACCTGTTACCAAAACACGCTGCGTCATACAATCAGGACAACGAGTTAAGAAACTAAAAAACTCCATTAAAAGACGACTTTCATAATCCCTATGAGCCATACGAACTGGAAGATAATTTATATCAAGCTTAGATTCATCCTTAAACACACTCTGACGAGATAACACTTAAACCACTATCTCCTTATCTACTTCCATGCGCATAATTAATTATTGCCTAACATTTAGAAGAAGACAACACCTAATAAATCAATAGGCAACCTCCGAAAACTCACGTTTTACGCTTCAAACCGATAAAAACAAAATAAGTACAACAGTTGCCCCATACAAACTTCCCTACTATACCTTTACTACACATTATGCCCTTGATAGTTAAGGGGTTTTCGGAGGCTACCAATAGTTCCCACAATCAACTGCTTAACAAAAACCCACAAATCTACACAAAATAACCTACAGACCATAGAAAAACATGATAGACTTTAGTACTTATTATTTTTACATTCTCAAACCGCGCATATACACTACTAAATGACCAAAACAGATGTAAAAAAATGCGAAAATCACACAACTACACCAGTAAAAACGACGAAAT
>JAITCR010000031.1 GCA_031282985.1 Nitrososphaerota archaeon
CGCCGTAACTTCAAACACAAGCTTATAACCCCCATCAACACCATCCTCTTGCACTATCCGCATACTCGGCACCGAACTATCCACCGCCGTCACTGTACCAACTGTTAAAAAAGAAGCCGGCACAAACAACACTACCAACATCACAACTGAAAATACCAATTTTAAACGTTTTATCAAATTCTGTATCATATGTCTTAATCATCCATGTTATTTATTATAATATTTGATTTATTATAACTAGCCAAAAATAGGGTTAAATCTGTTGCATCAACAATATTGTCCCCATTAAGATCCGTATACGGATATGTTTCACTTGATACACCGTTGTTATATGCATTATCGCTCTGTGGAATTTGTAATTGTTGTCTTGGGTAAATCATGTTACTCGTAAGTCCATTCAGAGTCTTAATAACACTAACCGATGTACCGTAACGCTGTGCCAACAGCCACAGTGTATCACCAGATTTTATCGTATAAGTAACCGTTGGATTTTCTGTCCACTGTGCAACCAAAGTCACATCCCCAGCAGGCATACTAAACACATCACCACCCAAATAGACAACCCCATTATAGAACCAACCAACAAACGAATAACCAGACCGTGTCGGCACAACACTCGATACTGACACCACAGCACCCTGCGCGTATTGATCACCAACAACAACGTCACCACCAGAACCACCATTACCACCATAAGCCACAGAATAATAATCTGGCTGATCAGGAAAAAATCCAGAACTATAATCATCAGAACCATTGAGCCAATCAGCATAGTTAATCCAAATAGCCACATTCTCCTGACCTAGAGCCCACGCACCCACGCCCTTCAAATCATATCGTTGGACTAACTCCATTTTAGCCTGCATCGATTGATCATTTTCAAACCACACCACATAACTTCCAACTGCTAAACGCTGTCCTTGAATAGTAAGCAAAGTATCTCCGCTCTTTACAGTAAACTCTACCTTCGCTGATTTGGTCACAACATCAAAAGTGGTTACGCCGTCATACGTTTTAACCATAAGATCAATATCACTATTAGTAACGTCCACACCACGGATGTTCGTATTTCCTACACTCCACATCCGGCCATAGAAAGGTATACCTAACACTATTTTATCCGCAGTAGTTTTTTTTAGAGCATATTGAAGAGACTTCTCAACGAAGCTAATACTGGACACTGAACCAGCACTACCACCTTCATAATGTTCGTCATATGTCATAATCATAAAATAATCAACATATTGACTCATACCAGCATAATCATACGAACCCAACCATCCAGATGTTGAACCAGAGGGATTCGCGCCTACAGCAACAGACACTTCTTTGTACTCGGGAATCTTGTCACGCAACAATGCTACAAATTTTGTATACAATTCTCTTTGTGCTGGAGTAACATTTTCAATATCCACGTTAACACCATCCAAATCATATAATTCAACGTAATATACAAGCTGAGTAGTGAGACTATCAGCATTATTTAAGGCGTTAATACCAGTAGTTTGATCCCAATGATTATTCAAACACACAACAACACGAACACCAAGTTCATGCATCCGAGAAACAAACTGATCCCTATTAACAGGCGTCTGCAAAGTACCGTCAGCATTTAAATTAAACCAACCACTAGGAGATACCATCTGCAAAGAACCATTTGTCCGTTCCACATAACTAATTTGCGTCTGAACATTCCCCGAAAACACATACGCCATAGAATAGTAATCATCTACACTACCCGTCGCTTCCACGGGCACAACAGCATACGCAGATGTCAATCCCAACGATAAAAATGCACAAAACATTACACATACCACACAATTTCGGATTAACGTTTTCATATATTTCCCACCATGAAGGCACGCAAGCATTTTTTTAGCGGATAATGTTACAACATCATTAATTAACCCTACGCCCAAAATGTGTCAAAATTTGAATCATCGTCAAATCACAACACATAACACATATTGTAATTAGTAAGATAGCCAAATGTGTTTTAACTATCCATATCGAACTCAAAACTCAACCAATCATACCACAATATGCAACACACACACATAAACCCCATAAAACGAGCTCCATAGGAGTAAAGGAAACTCCTTTTGTCTGGTGGTGCCCTAAAGCAGGTTAAATGGCAGCTTTCTTTTGAAGAACCAAAAGTTAATAATTAGAGAGTGTTTATATTGGAATGAGGGCGTAGTGTTTATGGGATTGTTTTGTGATTTGTCCAAAATGCAAAAGATAATTCAGTAAAAAATGGTCATCACCACGGTAAACAACGTTACAAATGTAAAGAATGTCACGCTCATTTTACTCAAGAACAACCACGCGGTAAAAACATCAAGACTAAACACTGGCCATTCTACTATATGTTAACGGGTTGTCTTTTCGGGCCATTGCAAAACTTGTGAGTTTCACATGAAGCCGTATATGATTGGGTGAGAGCCTTAGTCTTGCAACTTATGAAAAAACCAACCCCATGGTGAGATTGTGGTTGAGCTTGATGAGTTATGGCATTTTTTTAAAGTTTAAAAAAACAAGTTTTGAATCTGGAAAGCCTGCTGTCGTACCACAAGCAACTCATTGACTGTGGATGCGGAAACTGATATAGTAAAATCTTAAAGCTGATGTTGGATCGTCTTAGAAAGTTTAATGGAGGAGTATTTTTTGCTGATAGTTGGGAGGCTTATGCTGAGCTTATTCCAAGGGAGTTTTTGGTGCAGACTAAAGCGCAGACTTATGGTGTTGAGTGGGATAGTTTTAGGCAACGTCATTGGTTTGGTCGGTTTCGCAGAAAAACTTGCATAGTTTCGCGCTGCAAGAAAATGGTTGATCTTACCATGTCTTTGTTTGCACGCTTTAAGAGTAAATGGAACACCAAACATGATTGAATCATTCTTTAATTAACACTCTCAATTGTTTTACTACTGAAAACTTTAAACAAAAATGTTCTATTGTTTAGTATTTTACTTTTATTTCTTGGAAAGGTTTATCTCATGCAATAACAATCTGATATAAAAATACAGGCGGACAACATGTCCGTAGGGATGTGGCCGAAAGGTTGAACCGTAAACAAAAAACAACACAATAGGTGAAAAAACAAAATGGCCTATAAATACATGGCAAATGAATGGGCGAAACCCAAAGAATCCTTTGTTGAAGAACTAATGCGACAACGTTTAGTACAGTGGAGGAAACAACCAACTGTAACACGTATTGAACACCCAACAAGACTTGACAGAGCACGCAAATTAGGTTACAAAGCAAAACAAGGCTTCGTGATCGTCCGCACACGCGTAAGACGTGGTGGGCTGCGCAAAATAAGACCCAAAGCCGGCAGACGCCCAAAACGTATGGGTGTCGCCAAATTTAAACCATCGAAAAACATCCGATTAATCGCAGAAGAAAGAACTGCAAAAAAATTCCCTAACCTAGAGGTTCTTAACAGTTACTGGGTTGGCCAAGACGGACGAAGTAAATGGTTTGAAGTAATTCTAGTTGACCCCAACAGTCCAGTTATACAAGCAGACAAGGACATAAATTGGATTACTGAAAAACAACATACAAGTCGTGTCTTTAGAAGTATGACAAGTGCAGGCAAACATGTAAGAGGCCTGCGCCATCGTGGACGCGGAGCAGAGAAAGTCAGACCAAGTCTCCGTAAAGGCGCAAGAAAACACGGAAATCAACAATAGATAGGATTAACTCAACTGGTTAGCAAAAGCAGACTAAATTGTCTGTAAGCTAAACATTTGGCTCTCCTCTAATTTCTTTTAATACAAGATATAGAAAAAGAATAGTTTTAAACTCTTAAAAGCACACAAATACCAATAAGATTTAGGTGTAAACTTAGAAAAAAGCTAAATGATAGAAATCAAAAAGGATCTTGGTGTCCAATGTCTCAAAAACCGTCTATTGGGTATGTTGCCCTAAGAGTTTTCGCTCACGCAACAGACGACCCAGAAAAAGTCTTAACTGCACTACGCAATTTACTCCCAACGGGTTTAGCGGAAACCACGCAATTCAAAAAAAACAGTTTAACAGGACACCACGGTAACTCTATTACTTCCTTTACAACTCAACTTACAGAAAAATCGCTCCTTCCCATTTTACTTGAAAAAATCGGTCAAAACATAAACACACTTGATAAAGAAGAATTAAATGCCAACATCAATCTTCACCTAGAAAAAACCAATTTATACCTGCGTTTTGACAAACAAGCAGCCTTTTTGGGAAAAATTAAATTTGCACAAAACGATCCCATACATCTAAAATTTCACTTCAAAAATAAAACATCTGCCGAAATATTAGATATTCTTAAAAAATTTGAGTTGCTATCATGAAGCGTTCCTTTGTTGACCTGCACCTAAAAATTACCCAAAAAGACACAAAAAATCTTCAGTGCGCAATAGAGCGAGCAGCAAATTTTGGTTATCGTTATGTTTCAGTTCCTTTTTTTATTGAACCGTCAACAGAAGAAATTGAGAACTTGCAAGCTGTATGTAAAGGTGTTGGTATCGAACCTGTTTTAAGGATTGATTTGCACCCTCGAAATGAAAATGATCTTATGAATAACCTGCGTAGGTTAAGGCGTAAATTTGATGTAATTTGTGTTTTTTGTGATGATAAAGATATTTCTCGCCAAGCTGCTAAAGATCGTCGTGTGGATTTGTTGAATTTTCCTAATTTTGATTATCGCAAGCGTTTTTTTGATCGTTCTGAGGCTGAACTTGCCAGTAATGGTCTTGCAGCTTTGGAAATTGATGTTAAACCTTTGTTTGTTTTGGAGGGTCCAGCGCGTATTCGTTTTCTTTCTTGTTTACGGCGTGAGGTTGCAATTGCCAAAACTTTTAGTGTACCTTTGATTGTTTCTAGTGGTGTGAATGAGGAACGTTTTATGCGTATGCCTCGTGACATGGCAAGTTTATCATATTTGTTTGGGTTAGATATCAATGAGGCTTTGGATGCTGTTTCAGTTAATCCATTGGCGATTGTTTTGCGTAATCGTGAAAAACTTGGAAGCAGTTTTATTGCTCCCGGAATTCGTCTTATTAAGGAGGGTAGTGATTCGTGAAGCGTGTGAAACGGCGTTATTTGGCTGTACAGTTGGAAATTGATGGTACCCCGTCTGAGAAAGAGTTTATGGATGCAGTTTGGGGTTCTGTTGTTAGGTTCTATGGTGAGGTAGGTGCAAGTTTGACGAGTATGGCTCTGATTAGTTTTGATACCTCTCGTAAAGTTGTAGTGGTGCGTACGTCACTTGAAATGTTGGATTCTGTTAGGGCTTCTTTGTCTTGTATTACATGTGTTGCAGGTAAAGAGGTGGTGGTGCGTGTTTTGGCGGTTTCGGGTACCATTAAGGCGTTGTTTGGAAAGTTTTAGTGTTATTTGTTTTTTTGTTTTTGCATATTTTTTTTAGTTATATGTAAATATTTTACTTGTTGTGTGACAATATAAGTGTAGATTAAGTGTGTTAAATTGTTAATTAATGTTACAAAAACTGTTGGTAATGTTTGTTGATGGGACAGAAACACTAATTAACATTACATACTTCTTAAAAGAAGTATAAGAAATGGGTATAGGGACGCGAAAATGGAGCTAAACCAATTTTATTTCAAAATGCCCGGACTCAAAACAGAGCCAATAATTGATGATAGTACCCTACGGGATGGTATTCAAATGCCTGGCTTAGCTGTTGGTCCAAAAGACGCGGCATGTATAGCCAAACTTTTAAGTGAAGTAGGCACTGAAAGAATCGAAGTATTTCATTACCAAGAACCCGACAAGCAAGCAGCAAAACTCATAATAGATCAAAAACTAGACATGAGGGTTGCGGGTTGGTGTCGTGCAGTAAAAGAGGATATAGATAGCGCAGTAAAACTTGGCTTTAACGAAGTAGGCATATCTCATCCAGTTTCAGATATTCACTTCCAAACAAAATGGCCTGAAAAAACTCGTGAGCAAATTCTTGCAAACCTAATTGATGTAACTGAATACGCTGCAAAAACCTGTGGTTTACGTACATTTGTTCATGGAGAAGATAGCACTCGTGCAGACTGGACTTTTGAATCCAAATTAATTAATGGTGTTGCTGAAGCGGGCGCAGAATGTTATCGTGTTTGTGATACAGTAGGTATTGGCCTTTCAGATGTTGGTGCGCCCTTTCCAAGTGGTATTCCAGCAAAAATCGTTGCAATTAAGAAGGAAACAAAAATTAAAACTATTGAAATTCATGCGCATGATGACTTTGGTAATGCCGTTGAAAACACTATGGCTGCAATCAAAGCTGCTAATGGTGTTTGGGATAAAATTTACGCAAGCACTACATATCTGGGTATCGGTGAACGTGCAGGTAATGCTGAGACAGAAAAAATTATACTAAACTTGTATTTACACTACGGTGTGCGCAAGTTTGAAGGTAAAACAGAGAAGCTAAAACAGTTAGCAGACTATATAGGTCACGCAACAGGGTTCCATGTGCCACCTAACAAGGCAATTGTTGGTGATTATGGCTTTGCTCACGAGTCAGGTATCCATACTCATGGAGTCCTTAACAACCCTTGGACTTATGAACCATACCCACCAGAACTCGTTGGTAATCAACGTAGACTAACTGTCGGCAAGCAAAGCGGCAAAGGTATAATTAAACACAAAATTACTGAAATCACAGGAAATGAACCAGACGATGCAGTAGTTGCTACAATCGTAGACAAAGTTAAAGCTATCTATGCAAACGGTAGACGTGCATCCCTCAACGATGATGAATTCAAAAAAATCCTTCAAGACCTAAAAATCATCCAATAAACCCATCCCAAATGTTATGGTTTCACAATAACTCTCAATATTTTTGACATTCCGTTTTCAATTTCTAATGCTAAATTATAAATTTTGCAGGGTCTAAACCGTCAAAACAAGCCTTCTTTATTAATATCCACAATTACATTGTACAAAAAGAACGTGGAGATTGGGTGTTTGACTAATACTTCTTTTATGCATATTGGTATAGATGATACCGATTCAGTCAAAGGCGGTTGCACTACTTATCTTGCCGCAGTTTTAGCAGAAAAACTCACTCAAATGCATGTACACTTCATTGACTACCCTGCACTGATACGACTTAACCCAAATGTACCTTGGAAGACTCGAGGAAACGGGGCCATTTGTCTACGTTTTCGCCATCCATCACATTTGATAGATGATATTAAACAATTAGTTCTAAACTTTTGGGAACAACACTCACAGACAGATAACAAAGGAACTGACCCTGGAATAGTGTTTTATCAGCATGAACATATCCCGCAAGGATTGACAACGTTTTCTCGACAAGCCGAAACCAGTATAGTTACCATAAAACAAGTCGTTAAACTAATCCGTCAAGTAGGCGCAGAAGCATTAGGCTACAACACCTGCAGAGGCCTCATAGGCGCATTAGCTGCCATAGGCGAAACCCTAACTGGTGATTACACCTATGAGTTAATTGCCTACCGTACAGCTGCGAATTGGGGCACAAAGCGATGTGTTGACAAAGAATCCATCTTTAACATGGATCAGATGCTGCAGCCAACAGTTTTTAACAACGTAGACGCCGAGAAAAATCGAATTATAATTACTCCACGTGGGCCTGATCCTATATTGTTCGGTATTAGGGGTGAAACAGCTGACGTGGTGAAACAGGCCTTTAGACTTATTAAACCTTTAGAACCTGTGGAACGTTGGACAATTTTCAGATCAAATCAGGGTACCGATGCGCATTTGACACGAGTTAATTCAATAAAAAATTTAAAACGCTTTAATTCTGTAATTCTCAAATCCGTTGTTTCCCAAAACCCACGAATCATACCTGTTCGACATGTACTTTTTAGTGTTAAGGATACCTTTAGCGAAATTGATTGCATAGCATACGAACCCACAGGTGACTTGCGCAAAGCAGCCCGCGAACTTGTAATCGGTGACTGCGTAGAAGTTGTAGGCGCAGTAAATAGGGCAACAAAAGATAAACATTTAACATTAAACCTTGAAAAAATCAACGTTTTAACGCTTAATCAAAAACTGGTACAGCAAAACCCGTTTTGCCCTGCCTGTCAAAAACGTTTAAAATCTATGGGTAAACATCAGGGACTTAGATGTGAGCAGTGTGGCAAAAAATTTGCTAATCTTAAGAAACAAGAAACTGTATTGCCGCGAACACTTAAACAGGGGCTATATGTAACTTCTACTCGTTCACAGCGACATTTAACTAAACCTCTAAGACGATTTGGACAAGAAAAACAAGGTGAATCAGTTATGCTTGTCAAAGATTGGCATTTTCCATAGTTTGGTCAAGTTAATTCTTAACAAATATGTGAATTTCTTTTTGTTTGACTAAATAGTGAATTTTGAGTATTAACGTTGTTATTTTGTGGATAATTCTTTAAATTTGTGAAAAACATACCTTTCCAAGTAACTCTAATTTACGGTGTAAAAGAGGCATCTTTATGGTTGAGAAAAACTTTCCAGCAGAAGCATATGAATTGGCCTTCTTTAAACAAGAAGGCTTTATACGTAAGCTTTGTCCAAAATGTGGCGAATATTTCTGGACACAAGATTCTAACATGGAAACTTGTGGGGAATCAAGCTCTGATGAATGTGGACATTACACATTCATAGACGATCCAGCAACAACAAAACGTTTTACTCTGCCTGAAATGCGCGAAGCATTTCTTTCGTTTTTTGAACAAAATAACCATACACGCATTAAACCTTATCCTGTTGTAGCTCGATGGCGAAGTGATATTTACCTAACACATGCAAGCATTATTGACTTTCAACCATACGTAACCGAAGGTATCTCACCGCCGCCAGCAAATCCATTGGTTATTTCTCAGCCAAGTATTAGGTTAACTGACATTCCAAATACAGGACCAACATTTGGTAGGCACTTGACCATTTTCGAAATGGGTGGCGCACATGCATTTAATTTGCCTGATAAAGAAGTTTACTGGAAAGATGATACCGTCCGTTATCACCACCGTTTTGTAACTGAAGTTTTAGGCATGAAGAGTGACGAAGTCGTATACAAAGAAGGCGTGTGGATTGGTGGTGGTAATGCTGGCCCTGATGTTGAATGCATAGTACGTGGCTTAGAAGTTGGTACTCTCGTGTTTATGCAATACAAGGTGATCGGCGATAAATTTGTTGAATTGCCCATTCGTACTGTTGATACTGGTTATGGTCTTGATCGTCTTGCTTGGATAAGCCAAGGTGTGCATAGCTGTTTTCAAGCAATTTATGGTGGTAACATGTTAAACAAAATTTATGATATGGCAGGTATAACTAATGTTGATAATGATTTTCTCTCACATGTTGCCAAGTATTCAGGTCTTGTTAATGTGGATAAGACTGCAAATCGCATGGTGTTACGCAAACGTGTTTCTCAATTAACTGGTATTGACCTTGAAACATTAGAGAAGCGCCTTATTCCAATTGAAAACGTTTGGGCAATAACTGATCATACAAAAACTCTTAGCTTCATGCTAAGCGAAGGTATTGTACCTTCTAACATTCAAGAGGGCTATCTAGCGAGACTACTTTTCCGCCGCGTATACCGTTTAATGCTTACCTTAAACATGAAAACTGATAGGCTATATGACATAATTGATTTGCAGTCTAATTATTGGTCAAAGGACTTCCCACAAATTAAAGCGATGCAAACTGAAATTGTTGAAATGCTCAAAAATGAGGAAGAAAAATTCCAAGATACCCTCAAACGTGGCGAAGGTATGGTCAAACGCATAGCTGATGACATTAAAACAAAGGGTACTGGTAAACTGTCAGATGTGACTTT
The DNA here is from genome assembly GCA_031282985.1 of Nitrososphaerota archaeon. Lineage (GTDB taxonomy): Archaea > Thermoproteota > Bathyarchaeia > Bathyarchaeales > Bathycorpusculaceae > Bathycorpusculum. The sequence goes on from JAITCR010000031.1 coordinate 9,824, forward strand.
AACCGAACTTTACGACTCACATGGGTTACCCCCTGAAATTGTCAAACAGGTAGCTGAAAAAGAGGGAATACCTGTTGATGTTCCCGAAAATTTTTACTCTCTTATAGCTAATCGCCATATAAATGCTAATAAGTCTACTGAAGAAGAGGAACAAGTTCAGACAGAAAACACACTTAAAGAAAACGCGGAAATTTTTCCTCCAACTGAACTACTTTACTATACTGATGCTTACATGAAAGAGTTCAAAGCAAAAATTCTCAAAATTATCAACGAAAAATACATAGTTTTAGATAGAACCTGCTTTTACCCTGAAGGCGGCGGTCAACCCGCCGATGAGGGTTGGCTAAACTTTAATGGCACTATGGTAACCGTAGTTGATACCCAAAAAATCGGCAAAGTTATCCTTCATAAAATTAATACTGCCGCACCGTTTACAGAGGGTGCAACAGTTAAAGGTTCTCTAAATTGGGATAAACGCTATAGCCTAATGAAGGCACACACCGTAACACATCTTGTTAATGGCGCAGCACGACGCGTCTTAGGTAACCACGTTTGGCAATCTGGTACACAAAAAGGTCTTGAAACATCTCGCCTTGACATTTCACATTACAAACGTTTAACCCCTGAAGAAATCCACCAAATAGAGCGCCTCACAAACCAAGCTATCATGGCAAACATAAAAATCGACATTACATGGTACCCCAGAAATGAAGCAGAAACACGCTATGGATTCCAACTCTACCAAGGCGGCGCCGTCCCAGGAAAAGACATTCGGGTTGTTAAAACTGGTGATTGGGACATTGAAGCTTGTGCAGGCACTCACCTCAAAAGCACCATAGAAGTTGGTCTGATAAAAATCGTCTACACCGAACGAGTCCAAGACGGTGTAGAACGCTTAGGATATGCCATTGGACTCCAAGCCCTAAAAGACATACAAAAACAAGAAAAACTCCTCTGGACCCTTGCAGCCACTCTTAGTGCACCCGTTGAAAAACTTGACAAAACTGCTGAGAAAATCATAAAAGAATTCAAAGAAACACAGCAAGACAAACGACGACTAATTAAGGAACTTGCAGAAAAAGAAAGCCAAACCGCTAAAACACCCGAAGCCGCACAAGAAATCGATGGCGTGTCTATTGTTAAACGTGACTTTGGAGAAATTATCGACATTGACCGTATGGTAACCACTGGAAGTGAAATTATCAAACAAAACACCGCAGCAGTTGCCATATTTTATGGTTCAGACGGCAAAACAGCACGAATAATGATAATGGCAGGTGACAATGCCATAGCAAAAGGAATCCATGCGGGTCAAATAATCAAACAGTCTGCCCCAATCATTGGTGGAGGAGGCGGTGGAAGACCAAATTTCGCACAAGGCGGCGGAACTTTACCTGATAAACTACAAGAGGCTATCAAAGTGGTTGAAGATGCTCTCAGACAGCAAATTAAACAATAGACTTTAGTCTTTATTATTTTTGTATTCTCAAACTCAGACTGCGCAAAAACGAAAATAAGTTTACGATACCCATAACGTGATTTCTGCCAAATTTTCAGAACGGCCCTTTAAACCCGCCCAAAAAAAGACAAAAACAACCAAAACACGATCTACAAACCAAAAACAGCCACCAAACCCACCCAATCACCACCAAAAACATTAAAAACTCGCCCAAAATTATACACCAAAAACGCCAAAGACACCTCCCAGCAACCTTCACCAAACCCCTACACAAAAACTACTTAAACCCCCAACACCCCTCACCGCACCAAAAAGATACTCCACAACCCAAGAACACTTCCAATAAAACACCCTACCATCCCTAGTACGCACATCCACACCATCAAGAACACCCTGATAAAACGCCCGCAAAATCCTGCGATAACAATACTTTGTACACTCCTCCCTCCTTGACACACACGACAGGCAGCATAATTCACATACACACACGATGCAACTTATCATTATATTTACCTACACATTTAAAGAGTAACTGCTGTTCACACGGACAGACATAACAATCCAACACCTTATTATAAACAAACATTTCATGACCAAACGCCACACTCTTCTTAGACTCACCTGTATGAGGCTTAGCAACCAAACATTCAACTTCCATTTGTTCACAAGTTACAATATCTTGTCCATCATAAAATCCGGTGATGTCATAAAGCATTTTAGTTTGTGTGGTGCATAATTATCATTATACGAGTTAATGTTTATGACATCAAAAACCCCAATAAAATACCCCTACTGTGGTAGCGACAAAGTATCAAAAAACGGACA
>JAITCR010000038.1 GCA_031282985.1 Nitrososphaerota archaeon
TGTCCGTTTTTTGATACTTTGTCGCTACCACAGTAGGGGTATTTTATTGGGGTTTTTGATGTCATAAACATTAACTCGTATAATGATAATTATGCACCACACAAACTAAAATGCTTTATAACATCACCTATTTTCATGATATTAGCATGTTAAACATGTTTAGTTAGCGTTATTATTTTATAAGCGGGGCGTGTTTACTGCTTTGTAGGAGTTGTCTGTTTGGTTGTTTATTTTGTGCCATGGGATGCTGACCAAAATTTGATTTTGGAGGCTGAGAGGCTTTATGATAAAGCGGGGACGTTTAGTAGTATTGAAAAAGGGGATTTAGTGGCAGTTAAGCTGCATGTTGGTGAATTTGGGAATCCTAATTATGTGCAGCCGTTTTTTGTTCATCATGTTGTTCAAAAGATTAGAGAAGTTGGGGGGAAACCGTTTCTTACAGATTCAAACACGCTCTATTGTGCACAGCGATATAATGCGTATGATCATATGCAAACGGCTTTGATGAATGGTTTTAACATAGCACCTTTCATAGTTGCCGATGGTTTAAAGAGTGAAAATAGTCGCATGGTGAAGACTCGAGGTATTTTAAGTGAAATTCAAGTTTCAGGGGCCATAGTGGAAGCAGATGCTATGGTGGTAATTTCGCATTGTAAAGGTCATGATCTTAGCGGGTTTGGAGGAGCTATAAAAAATTTAGCCATGGGTTGCACGCCACACGCAGGCAAACTGGTACAACATCGAACCATAGATTTAGAAATTGACCACACAAAATGCAACGGATGTAAAACATGCAAAAATGTTTGTCCAAATAATTTACCTGAAATAATAAAAGGAAAAGCTCACATCACCTCAGAGGCATGCATGCGTTGCCCCATATGTAGAAGCGAATGCCCCACAAAAGCCATAAATTTTGTCAACCAAGAAAACATCTGCAAAGCCCTAGCATCAGCCGCTTTAGGAGTACTTGAAACTTTCCAGCCAGACAAAGTGTCATACATCAACTTTGCTAAAGACATAACACAACACTGCGACTGCCTCCCAAGCCCAGGCGCACCAATAATAAACGACATAGGCATCTTCGCTGCAAACTCCCCCGCATCAATAGATGCAGCATTCCTCAAAAAAATCAATTACCAACAACTATTCAACAAACCCTCAAACGTAGACTGCATGACCCAAATCACCGAAGCAATAAACATAGGCATACCTGGCGAAGCAAACCCAGAAATCCAAACAATCTAACAACAACCAAACACAAAAACAAAAAACATATACCAACCACAACACAGTTAATTTTTTGGTTAGGAACGGTTAAGCAATAATTTGCGAAAATATGTGGAAAAATAAAGTCGTTAAAGCCATAAATGAATAAAAACGACTTATTTTGAATTTGAAAAGCTGTACGATTTCGCAAGTTATTATCTGACAGTTCCTTATTTCATTATTTCACCAGTTATTTACAGCAAGTACCTATACCTTGTTCTTCTCTAAAGCAAACGTGTGGCTGTTCTAAAATTAGAACATTTTAAGAGAAAAGTGTTCGTAACGTCAAATTATATACCCCTTTTGAGAATATAGAAAACAGTGAAAAACAATGAAAATAGAAAAAAACATGATACTATGTAGTATATTTGCCTTAACAATTGGAATAGCAACAATTGTACCTTTAACGTTCTTTATGAATACTACAGAAGCCCAACCTGATGATGAACAATGGTTTAACATAGACTGCATATATGCGTACTACAATGCCTTTGTAGTTGATGCGTACGACGACGGCTACGTAACTAATGACCTCTTTCAGAACACAGGGGTAATTTTATTTGACGCTTTACCCAATTATGAAGCTTTAAGTCAACAGCAACATATAGATACTCGAATTGAAATCTTTGAAATCTTATTCTATACTGATGACCTACAACTCTCAAAGTCATATGAATATGTAGGCATGGACAGACCTGGTCTTGAAAACCCAACTTTTTCGTCTGCTACTTTTCGCTCCGATTTTATGTTTAATGATCCTTTGCTTAGCCCTTGGTGTTACGAACCGATTGATATATCTCCTAAGAGTGAACAAACTCTTAGCTGGAATGGCTCTTCCAATTTGGGCAGTCCTATTCCTAGTGGTGGTCGGTATATAACTAATGCAACAAATCTCACACCAGAAAAGTGGCAGGACATGGGAAGTGCTGGTACACGTGGCGGTTATACTGATGAAATATCTGACACTAAACTATCAGCATTAAAAAACACGCGAACAATTTACCTAGATATCAGAAGAATAGGCTACATTACCGTTGATGACAGTGCCACAATAATAGCTTCAAAATGTAACCAATTAATACAACACATAGAACTGACAAAGAATAATACTGGTGAATTCACATTCGGTAATCCAACAGCGTTTATAGACGATGTCGTTTCTCCTTTGTTTGGGTTGAAACCAGACCAACTTGTTAAACCATCCAACGGCCAGCATTCCATGCAGTTTTGGTGACAAAAATATGGTTAGCGACGAAATGGAAGGCAGCACATTAAGTGTTTATACATACATTGTACATGCAGATAGACCTGTAGGGCCAAGGGATGTGACACGAGATGTAGCGTTAAGTAGCACCAGCGTTGCTCACTATCACCTTCAAAAACTTGAAAACCTTGACTTAATAGAGAAAAACAGTAGAGGTCAATATACCACTAAAAAGAGAGCATCTATTGATGGACACGTGTGGGTCAGCAAAAATCTTGTGCCTCAATTGATGTTCTATTCCTTCTTTTTTATAGGTGCTTTTGCCGCAGAAATAGGTGTGATACTGCTTAGCTTATTTATTGAGACTTTAGTAATTGAAACGAGTTTCTGGTTTTTAACAGGCATAACTTTGGTGGCTATGATTCTATTTATCAAAGAAGGCTCAGTACTGAACCGTAAACTAAACCCAAAACGCACAACAACAGAGGAGAAATAAACTAAAATATATCCCCCTTTAGAAACTCCATTCACTAAGAACCTAGCTTCAATATTTTTAAAAAAATTTATTTGGTGAAACGAGAAAATAACGTTATGTCTCATTTTTAATTGTGTTTTATGCAATGTTAATGATGCTAAATTATGTGTATCATCACAATTAATGTTAAACAGGACAAACAAAACATATTTTGTAAATAAACAACATAAGAAGAAAAAATATTACAAAATAACCGTGACCATTGAAGAATATAGCCATTACAACATAAACAATGGCGTTATTCAACAATTATTATTGAGGACAGGTTCTAACTTTTTAACTTAATCATTTTCAGCTAAATTATTAATCACCAATAAAAATGGTTTTGCTTATATTACCTTCTTATACTACTACACATAAGCAACATTAAACAAAAGGAGTTCCAATGATTGCCTAAATTATCTGATCCCTTGCAAGTCAAAGGTTACACTCTGAGAAATCGTATTGTTTTTCCGCCTATGCAAAGTGGACGTGCAGACTTTGACGGTTCAATAACATCTCGATTTATCAACTTTTACGTTCGACGTTCAGCACATATTGGGTTGCCCATAGTAGAACATGCATACATTGATTTACTGGGCAAAATTGGACCAAAACAGCTCGGCATTTATGATGACACTTTAATTTCAGGATACGAAAAACTGGCAAACGCTCTTCACGATGTAGGTGTACCGGCGGTAGTTCAAATTTCGCATGCAGGTGGTGTGGCAAATAAAAAAGTCATACGTAACCGGCCAGCTGGGCCTAGTGCAACTGGGAAGACGCGTATGTTTGAGATTGATGAGCTTAAAGATGTCGTTGAACAGTTTGTGGCGGCTGCGGATAGGGTGGTGAGGGCGGGTTTTGATGGTGTGGAGCTTCATGGTGCTCATGGTTATTTGCTTAATCAGTTTTTTTCTCCTTTGTTAAATAAGCGTGATGATAAGTATGGTGGTAGTTTGGAGAATCGGATGTGTTTTCCTTTGGAGGTTGTTAAGGCGGTGCGTCGTAAGTTGGGGGCAGATAAATTGTTGTTTTATCGGTTAGGTTCTGATGATTTAGCTCCTCAGGGTACGTGTGTTGAGGATGCTGTTGTTTTTTCTCAAAAGTTGGTGACAGCGGGTGTGGATGTTTTGGATGTTTCGGGTGGCATGTGTGGAAGTAATCCTAAGCAGTTTAAGTGTGTGCAGGGTTATTTTGTTTCGCAGGCGGCGGTTGTTAAGCGGGGGGTTGGTGTGCCTGTGGTTGGTGTTGGGGTATTGTGGAGCCTGAGTTTGCGGATGGTTTGGTGCGTGATGGTGAGGTGGATTTGGTTGCGGTGGGTAGGGCGTTGTGGCGTGATGTGCAGTGGGCACGGAATGCTCTTTTGTGTTTGGGGTGTTTGTAGTTTTATTTTTTGGTTGTTTTGGCGTAAGTTTAATTGATGTCATATGTTAATTGTTATTTATGCATCGTTTGTGGTTTGATAAGGGTACTTTGTTGTTGAGGGGGGAGGTTGGGACTCCGTATGGTAAATGGGATTCTAGGCGTGGTTGTTATAGAGTTAAGGCGTGTCATTATAGGGATGTTTTGGATTTTTTTAGGGAGAGTAATTTGTCGTTTGAGGATGTTGTTTTTGATTTGCCTGTTTTTGAGCAGTTGCCGGGTAGTGTTGAGTTGAGAGCTTATCAGGATAAGGCGTTGGATAGGTGGTTAATTGCTGGTAAACGTGGTGTGTTGGTTTTGCCTACGGCTGCGGGTAAAACGTTTATCGCGCTTAAGGCTATAGAGTTGCTTAAAGTTCCAACATTGATTGTTGTTCCTACGTTAGATTTGCTTGATCAGTGGAAGAAGCGGGTGAGGGAGTGTCTTAATGTGGAGGCAGGTGTTGTGGGTGGGGGTGAAAGCGTTATTCGTATGGTAACTGTTTCCACGTATGACTCAGCTTATGTTCAAGCGGCGTTTTTGGGTAACAAGTTTATGTTACTAGTTTTTGATGAGGTACATCATTTGGCTTCTCCAGGGTATATGCAAATTGCTGAAATGTATAGTGCGCCTTATCGTATGGGGTTAACTGCTACGTATGAACGAGGGGATAAGAGGCATACTCTTCTTCCCTTGCTAGTTGGTGATCCTGTTTACTCTGTTTCTGTTGAAGAATTAACCGCTGGAAAACATCTCTCCGATTACACGTATGAAAAAATAGCTGTAGAGCTAACCGAGCAAGAGCAGCAAATGTATGAGGCGAACATGGCAGTTTTTAGAAATTATCTCTCAAAAAAACGTTTTGTGTTAAGAACCTCCTCTGATTTTAAACGCTTCATTATGACAACAGGCAGAGACCCACATGCGCGAGAAGCACTTCTTGCACGAAATAAAGCTTTAAAAACGGCTGTAAACTCTGAAACTAAACTTGACCTGCTATCAAAAAAACTTGAAGCATACAAAAACGAAAAAGTGCTAATTTTCACATTATACAATGACTTAGTCTACACCATTAGCAAACGTTTTCTTATACCCGCAGTTACTTATCAAACGCCAAGAGAAGAGCGACGAGAAACATTGACAAATTTTGGAAATGGTAAATACAAGGTAATTGTTACCTCACAAGTTCTAGACGAAGGTGTAGATGTTCCTGACGCGTCTGTTGGAATAATCTTGGGTGGAACAGGAAGTAAAAGAGAATTTATACAACGTTTAGGACGGCTTTTAAGGAAAAAAGAAGACAAAACCGCAAAGTTAGTAGAAATAATTTCCAAAGAAACCGTGGAAGTAAACATTAGTCGCAGACGACATTTAAAACAGGAGAAACAGGACAACAATGTTGCCAAGTAACTTGCTTATGGTGTATAAACGTAAAGGTGAGATACAGCCTCGTTATGCAAAATTGTCTTCTGAAAACCTGGGTCTTGCAGATAGTCTTGTTGAAATTTATAAGAGTCATGTTGGGGAAAAGAAAAAAGTTATCGCAGCATATGTGGCTGAGATAGAAAATCAAGGGTATGAATACCGTTTTGTTAGGGCATTATCTTTGCTGCTTGATCGAAAAAGCCGTTTTATCTGTAACAGTAAAATTAGCCCTTCAGATATACGAAAAAAGATATTCCAAGCAACAGAAACACATGGGGTACCTACGACGTTAGAGAAGCGGCAGCAGATAATTAAGACTGTAGCGTCTGATATGGCGTTGTCAGATGAAACGGTTGAAGAGCAGTTATATGCTGATTTAGAGTCTGAGTTAATTCTTGAAAATTTTGAAGCTCCAACATCGTTAGAGTTGCTTCAGCAATATAATCTTAGTTTAACGCAGACACTTCTTTTTGAGTGTAGTGAATTAAGTTTTAAAGCTTCAGGTAACTGGCAGAGACTATTTTACTCTGTTAAAAAGTTGGGTCTTATTTATGAGGTTTTTCAAGGAGTTAACGATTTTTATGTAAAAATAGATGGCCCCTCTAGTCTTTTCAAGCTTACAAAACGGTATGGAATTAACATAGCTAAATTGTTGCCGGTAATTATTGCAAACCAAGAATGGTCTATAAATGCAAAGATATTCTGGAAATATACCAATGAAATGTGTGACTTCAAAATAGATAATGCAAAACATAGCACACTAATGCGTATACCTAACGTTCAACAGATAACCTATGATAGCACAGTTGAGGCGAGCTTTGCTAGCCAGTTTAGAGCGGTAAATTCTGGGTGGCAACTTAGACGTGAACCTGAACCTGTAATGGCAGGTCATCAAGTTATCGTGCCAGATTTTTCACTTGAAAAAGCAGGCCTTAAGGTATACTTGGAAATTATGGGGTTTTGGACTGAAGAATACCTGCGACGTAAAGCAGAAAAACTACGACAAGTCAACGTAAAAATGATAATAATAGTCCACGAAGCCTTAGCCTGCGAAAAACTAGCCACCTTAGAAAAACGTCCACAACTATATTTTATCTACTATAAAGACAAAATCCCCTTAGTACCCCTTCTTCAATATCTTCAAAAAGAGTTTGAAGAAGTCAAAATAAAAGAAATTAAACTATTACAAGAAATGCAAATAACATTTACAGAACCCCTGCTTGTTTACGCTGAATTTGCCAACAGAATAGGCGTTTCAATTGAATCAGCACAGACAGTGTTAACTGCTAATCCACCCACAGACTACATACCCATATCTAACGGTTTAATAAGTAAAGAAAAACTCCAACAAATATCAAACGCACTAAACAATGCCTTAAAACAATCAGAAAAATTAACCCTTACACAAGCAACAACAATAATTGAAGCAGAAGGAACAAGCGATATAACCAACATACTACAACACCTCCACTACAAAATAAAATGGCACGGAATAAACAGCGAACAAGCCGAAATCATACCAACACCAACAACACACCAACAACAGTAGATCTTAGGCGTAATTTAGTTTTTTATGGTGAATAACTACAGGTTAAGATAGAAATTCTGCCAAAAACATACAATCAACAAAAAAACATGTTCACCATTAACAACATATTAACCA
>JAITCR010000110.1 GCA_031282985.1 Nitrososphaerota archaeon
GAGAAAGTTTAAAGTTAGAACTCGTGAAGAGTTGTAAAAAGCTCTAAAGATGGCCTTAGCTGCAATCACTCTTACCGATATTAAAAACTGGTTCAAACACGATGGATATGCATCAATATGATTTCAAGTTGCTATAATTCATTCTTTAATTTCCAGCAGTCTCGTGTAAGCGTCTTCAACTGATAATGGGAAAACACTTTCTTTTCCCATTTTTGTTAAACTTTTGTCTCTATTTTCAGTAAATTCACCAATGAAATAAGCGCAAAGACCTCGCTGTTTTAACACTTCTACAGCTTTCTGCTTTGCCGCTGGTGGAACTGCAGCTAAAATAGTGCCTGTTGATGATAATGCCAACATTTGTTCATCTTTAAGATTAAACTGTTCTTTTAGCATTATCACTTCTTTTAGAATTGGAATATTTTCCCAATTTACTTTTATGCCAACATTGGATGCTTCTGATAACTCATTTAATGCTGTTATTAACCCTCCTTCCGTTGCATCATGCATAGCGTTAACGCAGTCTGCTTGAACAAGTTGTAATGCTTCTCGTACACAGCTTTGCATTTTTATCATACCTGCAAATTCTCTAACTTTCTTTGCACCAAAAATCTCTGTTGCAGTTTTTGGATGTATACAGACAAAATTAGTCAATGTTTCAATGCCAACGGGTTTAGTGCACATTATTAAATCGCCAGGTTTAGCGTTTCCCGGAGTTACAAGCTTGTCTTGCTCAACAACTCCATAAACAGTACACACACCTAACAAATCTTTAAGACTATCATACATGCCAGTGTGTCCTCTAACAATAGCTATCCCATGCTCATCTGCAGCAGCACATGTCTGTTTCATAATTTCCTCAAAAACAATCAAATCAGTCTGTCTTGGACCAAGCAAATTGACCGTACAAAATTGCGGTTTAGCACCAAATAACGAAAGATCCGACGCTGCATAATTAATTAAAAACCAGCCAAACCACTCCTGCGGAACACCCGTACACGGATCCGTTGAAACCACCAACATTTGATCACCAATACGATGAACTCCAGCGTCATAGCCAATCATCGGCGGCACAATTACTTGATCGTTAGTTTTGATGCATTTGAGAAAATTTTGCAATTGTCGATTATCCAATTTTCCCACTTTGCCTCTCCTACTGCATATACACTTTTGATACCTGACTTACGTTTAATACAATTAATATGATGCAACTTATTATAAGTTCAACCAATATATACCCGCTATTATAGACTAATGAGTAAACCCATGGATTCATTCCTACAGGTGCAAATTCGGCAAAAAAGATAGCACCTGAAATAAGGTGCATAATAAATCTGCCAGTAAATGCAACGGTAACTCCTATAACTACAATTATTGCTTCTATAATTGGGTTGTTTTTGAAAAATCCAACTAAACTTTTATTTTCGGATTTATTAATTCTATTTTTTACTCCTGCGATTGGGTTGTTTTTGAAAAATCCAATTAAACCCATGCAACCAAATGCTAAGGGATAATCCAACAATACCTGTGTCGGGTAATACACTTGGTGTGAAATTGCCATATCAACAAAACCATAAACAACCCCTGCAAAGATGCCAACCTTTGGTCCTCGACGTAGCCCCAACAAAAGCAAAGGTACCATTGAAGCAAGCGTAACTGAACCACCCTGTGGCATTTTAAAGATTGGTGGAATACTCAATACTAACGAAAGCGCAATAAATATGGCTACTTCAGCTAAAATTCGTGGATTCCTAAATCCACTTTGATTTTTATGTCTAACTTGATTTGTAGTATCCAATTGTTTGTTTCCCTCCGCCAGTATTACCTGGTTCAGGTTCATTGAGTCGACAACCATTAAGATGTCCTCTCAGCCGAGTCATCACCTCAGCTCCCCAAAGCATATGTTAAATTAATATGGCAGCTTAACTTTTTATAGTTTATGGCGTATTGATGAGTGTTGTGAAGTGAAATGGAGCCCATATCGATGCGTGATCGAGAGACAATTGGCATGTGTTTAGCTCTCGTGATCGTGTACACATAAACATGTATATGCCGCCATATTTGTTGAACGAAAACTGCGCTAAAATTTAAATTCCGACTTAAAACAAGCAAGAAAAGCCATATTTTCACTAAAAGCTAAACACATACGAAAAATGTGCCGAAAGGAAGACCAAAAAGTCAAAACAATGTTGTATGCCAAAACCCAAAATGCACCCACTACCAAAAAGAACAAGGCAAACACATCGTCAAACAAGGCAAATACCACACCACCGACCACCAAAGATACCCTGCATACACTGCAAAACCTACTTCATGCAAACCAAAGGCACACCCCTCTACAGAAAACACCTAACAGAACAACAAATAACAAACATATGCAAACACATAGTGGAGAAAAACGGCATAAGGAACTATGCATAAATAACTTGCACTCGTAAAATGGAATTACACGAACTTTCAGCAAAAAGAAGTGCACATTATTTTCGCAGAGAGTTTTCACCTATAGGGAGATAGCGCCATTGTTTGAATTTAAGCAAAGACATCAGATGTAGTCAGATTTTTCCACAGTTTTAGAGAAGTGTCAACCATTGCATCACATTTAGAAACCACTTTTGTTCTACGTGTAAACCGCCCTAAATGATGACGCGTGT
>JAITCR010000144.1 GCA_031282985.1 Nitrososphaerota archaeon
GAAAAGTTATTCTGATGTACAGGCAAAAGGATGTACAGGTTGATGCCTAAAGGTGAAAGCCTGCAAAAAGCCGCGTACATCTGCTTTAGAAGGTGCAGATTTTAAACTATTCCACTATACTTGCAACTTTAGAGTACATTCACGAGTATCGCACGTATGCGCATATTGCCGCAAATTATCAAATTGATGAAAGCAACATGTACCGCATGATACGTTGGGTTGAGAATACTTTGGTTAAAGATGGAACGTTTTCTTTACCTGACCGTAAAGCTTTGTTAAAGAGTGATATGGAGTATGAGGTTGTTTTGATTGATGCTACCGAATCACCTGTAGAGCGTCCAAAAAGGGGCAAAACGTTACTATAGTGGAAAGAAAAAGCGGCACACCATAAAGACTCAGGTGGTTGTAAACAAGGTGGATGGGCAAATAATTTGCACTTCCTCGACTAATGGTCGTCGTCATGTTTTTAGGTTGTTTAAGGAGTCAAAACTAAAGATTGATTCTAAAATTCGAGCTGTTGTGGACACTGGGTATGTTGGTATTGCAAAGTTTCATGCTAATTCTGTAATTCCGGTAAAGTGTAGTGAGAAAAGATCGTTAGTTATGGAGGATAAAGTGTTTAATCGCAGGTTTCAGGTGAGCGTGTCTTAAATGAGCAAGTGATCAGTTTGATGAAGCGTTTGAAATCGTATCTGACCGTTATTGTAATTGTAGAAAACGTTTCAGCTTAAGGTTCAACTTGATATGCGGCATCTGTAACTTCGAAAAAATGACAGTTTCGCAAGAGGTCTTATGGTTATTAAACAGCAAATCTTTGTTATTTCTCCGCAACATAAACATAGCAACAATAGACCTCTTGCGAAACTAAGAATTGTGTAAAGGTTTGGATTGTTATCCCGTCAAAAGAATGTTTGGACTTAAAGTTTAACCTGATTTAAGTGTTTAATTTTTTCAAAAAATAGATAGCTTCGCAAGAAGTCTAATGGATTTCTAACCGTTTAGCCAAACTACGTGCCTTCTCAGCACAAAAAGCCTCACACAAAGAACCCATATTATGAGTATTCAAATTATCCATAACCAAACGCACCTTCTCTGCTTCTGGATAAAATTCTAAAAGTAACCGCTCAATTTGATGCACCCAATCAAGCTTGGTACAACGTCTCAACGCCTCAGCATGCCTCCAACTTCCAGAGACTCAACAAACATAAAGATACTACCGATCCCTCACACTTATACGAATAATCCTCAAGCAAAGGGTGACTATCAGACATGGGAATAGACTCTTGCGTATTTACTATGAAGTAGCAGGGTTTTTCATCCATACAAACCAAAGGAATTTTAGAATCATAGGACAGAGCGTAGGTTTCAAGAATATCTTCCATGTGAGCTACAAATTCGCTAGTATATTTTGGAGGTATGCACCATTGTTTTTTTAGGTGAGATTTATATCGTGTTTTTTTAAAGTTTTTCGTACTGTCTCGCGTCCGATGGAGGGCATGATTTGTAGTTCAATTATGTTTTTTGTGAGTAATCGTAGAGTCCATCGTGCATATCCTGTGGTTGGTTTGCTGCAGGCTAGGGTGATTATTCTTGCTTCGTCTTCGCTGTTGACTATGGGTTTTCTTGGTGGGGTTTTGTGTGTTCTGCGGCGTAAAGCGTATTGTAGTCCGTGTTGGTGGTAGTTTTTGATTGTTTTGTGGATGCATACGTTTGAGATTTGGTATTTGGTGGCGATTTCGTCTTGGGTTAGGGGTTTTCCTGTTTGGATATCTGTGAGTAGTAGTATGTTGCAGCGGTTTCTGACTGTTTTTGGGGTTTTTTCTTCAGTTAGTGTTATTAAAATTGTTGTGTGTTCATCTTTGGTTAATTTAACGGCGTATTTTTTGTTCATGGCAATGCCCTGCAGAATAAAGCACAATCAACACTTATTTATAATTTGGTCAGAGCAATATTGGTAAAAACCTTTTTATTAACAAAAAATCAAAAAGTATGTATGCTAAGTGTGAACAAAGTTATTTCCTTCGCACTGATTTTCTTTTTCATAACCAGCTCAATCATCGTAGCATTTAATCCTGTTTCAGCATTCGAATTAGTTGAGGATTCTTGACAGGTTTAAAACAATATTGTTCATATACTGCGTTGTAAATCGTGTCTTTGAAGGCGCGTAAGTGTTGACTGAAAACTGTATAAAGATTCGCAAAATTCAGAAAGGCAGTAGGCGAGATGTTTTTCTTAAGAAATTTGGCAAACGAGTTGAAGAGTATGACTCTTTCAAGCGTTCCGTTGATGGTTTAAGCCAAGGATCTAACAATAATTATAGCGATAGACTGCCAGACTTTTTCGTATTTATTGACGAAGACCCTGATACTGTAATTACCAATAGAATAAAAGACATTATGAGCGCAGACATCCTAACAGCTGAGCGGTATGAACGAAAAGTAAAAGTTTATGTCAAAATGCTTGAAGAGAAAGATGTTTCACCTCACTCCTCCATAGGATGTATTCAAGGATTTTTCGCAAACAACAACAAACGTTTAAGTTTAGACCTGGGTAATTTGAAAATTGGTAAAGGTAGAAAAAAGAAAAAATATAGTCCAAGTCAAGAGGACGTACGCAAGCTTTACAGTTTCGCCGATTGCGCACGTGATCGTCTAATTATTGTGCTTGGGTTTCAACATGGCATTTTACCTGTAGATATGGCTAACTTAGTTATAGGAGATTATCCAGAGGAACCTTGGACATATTTTATTGGCCATCGAAGTAAAACAGGAGAAGAATATCATGTTGTTAGCACGCCTGATGGTTGTAATAATCTTAAAGCGTATTTGCGGTTAAGGGGTGGTAAGAGTGGAGAGCAACTACTCACAGGTCGCAAGGGATCACTTGATGCTATCGCAATAAGAGAGATTTTGGACGTGTTAATCAAACGTGCTGGGCTTGACAAAATTCCCGGATTTATGCCAAAATGTCTCAGGGATGGTTTCGCTGACACTCTAATAGATGCTGATGTGTATCTCCAAGTAAAAGAAGGCCTGATGGGTCACGGAAGCAATATCTATCACCAGTACGGTAGCGCAAAAAAAGTGGAAGAAAGATGCATAGAATCAATGAAAAAAGCCTACCCCCTACTATGCCTAACAGATAATGCAGCACCTAATGGAAATGGCGATGCTGCCCAACTACTAAAAGAACTAACCATACTGCTACCAGACATAAAAGAGCTAATAGCACAAAAAACGCAAGAAGCAGATAAAAAAAAGGATGTACGTGTTTTCAAGGATAGTCTATAAATAATGGAAGGTTCCAGCCTTCTTTACGTTTTTGTATAACTATTTTTCGTACCTCTTCTAGCTCTAAAGCGTATTTGATATGTTCACATTCGTCTGTTTCATCATGTTCGCAATATATGCCGTCTTGTTTGATGCGAATTTGTACGACTTCTTTCAATTGTCGGTCTAGGATTTTTACGCCATTTGAATCAACATTTATATGTTCAAAACGTGACAAAAATTTTTCTGCAGTCTTTTGCTCTATTTCTCTGTATTTATCTAGCATCCATTGTCTTAGTAGCATTGTTGGGCTTCTTATTCTTTGTAGTTTTAATTGTTCTTCATGTTTATTGTAATATTCTTGTACTAACTTCCATTCGTCTTTTGGGATGCTTATTTTTTCTTGCGTCATTTGTTTACACTTACACTTAGGTTGTTTTAGGGGGTATTTAACAGTTGTGCCGTTTTAAACAATATATTTATTAACACCAAAATAACTATTATTTAACTGTTAAAAAGGTGTTATACTTTGGTAGATACCCAGAAAAAAATTAGTTTGCCTGTTGCAGAATTGGACAAGGCGAGAGAACAAGCACAAAAAGATGGTTTTGGATCCAATGTTACTGGTTGGATCCGTTGGGTAATAAGAAAACGATGCGATGCTAACCTACTGGAGGCTTAAGGTTGTCTTCTTGTGTTGGTTATTTTGATTTTGATAAGGCTGTTAAAGAGGTTCGCGCTTGGCTTGCTGAGAATAAAGAAGAAATTCATTTACTTGCAGAACTAAGTCGCACCAGACGTAAACTCGAAGAACTCCAAAACCAAAAACAACAAGCAACTGCTACAGTGGAGGCTTAAAGTTTTGGTTAATGCTGAAGTTACGCAGAAACTGTCTGATGCCCAGATTAACGGTTTACTTGAAGATTTACCGGACAATCTCCAAGTAGCTTTCACGTTTATGGATAAATCGCCATTAGAATTAGTTGAACTAGCAGTTGCGGTATATTTTGAAAAGCGTTCACGAGAAACAGACGACAACAATCACCACATAAACGACTTAAAACAAGCAATAGCACAGGAGGCCTAACGATGTGTGAATATTTTAGCGGTATACTCAAAAAAGATGGCACAGTGCTATGGCTCAAAGATTGCAGTAAAGGAGATCCACAAAGTCACGAAACAATCATCCA
>JAITCR010000051.1 GCA_031282985.1 Nitrososphaerota archaeon
GAATGCTATATAATTTGTTGTAACCCCGTAAAATACTTCAAACAACTTTTAACACTCTAAAACCCTCAAAGCTACAACAAACACAACTAACTAAACAGCTGCGCAAAAAACTTTCATGCGTACGACGTGGAGGACAGGTTCTTAGACTTTAGTTCTTATTATTTTTGTGTTCTTAAACTGGGCTTATACACGGTTAAATAAGCAAATTATATGCACAAAAATGCAAAAATCGCACAATTACAACAATAAAATCACCAAGGCAATAATTAGTACTAACATCTATTATGCCTTATTTTTCTTTTTCAAGGTCTTCCGCTATTTAATTCAGTGAACAGGTATTTTTTCGTGCTAGTTGATACCATTTGTAGAATTATTGTCTCTGAAAAATTAGATGGTTATTGCATATCTACTATTTTTTCATCTGTTTAAAATGAATAGGCACATTGAGTTTTCGTCGATTCGCTATTTGATCATACATTTTGCGTAATTGAGAGTAACGACATAATCTGTAACTGATATTTTTACAGTTTGTGTGCTAAAGATATATAAGGTACTCTTGAAATGTTAGAGGTAGTTGTCGGCCATAGGACATGGGTTCCACCTGATCCCGTTCCGAACTCAGAAGTTAAACCGTGTTCCGTTCCCAACTGTAGTGCGGTCTTCGGCCGCGTGAAATCGGGAAAGCTGACACTACTTCTTATCTTTTCATTCTTTTTCAGTTTTTATGTTTATGCGCTGTTTGCCTCTCAAAATTTTTTGCCATAATTTTTATATCTATGCTTGACGGTGAACCTGTGAAGTGACTTCAAATGGGGTATTGCTTTATTCAATCGCTTTCCTAAGCGTATAAAGTTTTTAGACACCACATTACGCGATGGTGAACAAACACCAGGAGTATCTCTTGTACCCGAAAATAAGTTGCGAATAGCTCAACGTCTTGACGAGCTTGGCGTTGACGTGATTGAAGCTGGCTTCGCTGCAGTTTCTGACGGTGAATTTGCAGCAGTTCGTTCAATCGCTCAACAGGGTTTAAAGGCCGAAGTAGCAAGTGCGGGGAGAGGTATCCAAAATGATGTTGATGCCGTTATCAAAAGTGGTGTCCAAACAATGTGTATGATTATACCTACCTCTGATTTGCATATAGAGTGTAAACTGCGTAAGACACATGATCAAGTTTTAAAAATCACTGAAGAATGTGTAACTTATGCTAAAGCTCATGGTTTAAAAGTTGATTTACTTGCTGAAGATGCGACACGTTCCAATTTTGATTATCTGCTCAAAGTTTTCCAAACTGCAACGGATTGTGGAGTGGACCGTATAACTCCATGTGATACCGTAGGTATTTTAACTCCTGATCGCGCTTACGATTTCTTCATAAAACTAACAGATAGCATTAAAACTCCTGTTGGTGTGCATTGCCATAATGACTTTGGCATGGCAGTAGCTAATACTATAGCTGCACTTGGAGCAGGTGCTCAGATGGTTCATGGAACAATTAACGGTTTAGGCGAACGAGCCGGAAATGCTGCACTTGAAGAGATCGCAATTTCTCTTCGTTCCCTTTATCAACAACAACTAAATATCAAAACTGAACTTTTCTACAGCACGTCTCAACTAGTTTCACGATTAACAGGCATTTACACACAGCCAAACAAAGCCATTGTTGGTGAAAACGCGTTTAAACACGAGTCAGGTATCCACACTCAGGGTATGCTAGCAAATCCCTTAACATATGAACCTTTTACTCCTGAAATGGTAGGGTGCACCCGTCGTATTGCTCCCGGTAAACACTCAGGTTCGCACGCAATCAAAACAGACCTTGACATTATGGGTATAAAACCCACTGAGGAACAGTTCAAAGAAATCTTCCAACGCATAAAAGAACTCGGAGACAAAGGCAAAAACATCATGGACGCTGATGTGCTAGCAATAGCTGAAAACATCATGCACCTTGACGGAATTAAACCAATTAAACTTCAAGAAATGACTTTTGTCGGAGGCGGCGCAGTAACTGCAACAGCCTCTGTTCGTTTATGCATAAACGGCAAAGATACTTGGGGCACCGCAGTCGGTGTTGGTCCGGTTGATGCAACTATAAATGCAGTAAAAAATGCTATAAAAGAAAAAGAACTCATTACTTTAGAACAATACAATGTCAAAGCCATTACAGGCGGAACTGACGCAATGGTTGAAGTAGTTGTACACATGCGCAAAGGCAATCGATTCGTTACAGCTATGGGTGTATGCGAAGACATCGTTAAAGCCAGTATAGACGCAGTCATAAGTTGCATGAACGTACTCATAACAGATTACAGCAACACAAACAACAAAACATAGCAACTCTAAAAACTCTGACTGCTTTTTTCATCAGTTTATAATCGTATATTTTCAGAGTTGTGAGTGTAGAGAAACAAATTTGTTTCTAAGAGCCTGTTTAATATCTTTTAAGAACATGTATGTTGTATAATAGATTATGGCATTCCTAAAGGTTAGATGGAATACATGAGGGCAACTTACCCCGCGATATAACACGCAAACAATTCGAAATAACACGACCTACCCTTGAATTGGCACGTAAAACAACACACCACCCACTATAGATCTCTGACATTTTTTGTGCTGCACTCTACCGAAAAAGAGAAGGCTGTCGCTGGCGTTCACTGCACATGATTTTCCCAAATGGCAAGTCTGCTACTACCCTACAACGTTTGGAGAACAGCAAAAGAAGACAAAGAAAGGGTCTTTGATTGTGTTTTGCGCGAATTAGTTGAGGTGAGCGTGTCTTTAATGGTTGAGATCAACAGGCAAGTGTGATTATTGTGGATTCTAGGAGTGTTAAAAATGCTGATGCTGCTGAGAGGAAAGGGTTTGATGCGGGGAAAAAATGTTCGGTATTAAATTGTATGTCGGGGTGGATATGTTAGGTTTGTCGTATGTAATGTTTGTCAGTACGGTTAATGTAACTGATTGTGAGGTGCGGTAATAATGGTTGGTTATGTTGTGCTGATTTGTCGAAGTGTCAATTTGTTTTGGCGGATGGGGTTATGTTGGGGAAAGTTTTTTCAATGGTGTTAGAACCCTAACTTTTCGATTTAAGTAATAGTTTTTGATTGGACGCCTTGTTTTTTGGTTATTTTTGCAATAGAAGCCTTTTTATAACAAAACATATTACTTAAATAAGTAATAGGGAGGTAA
>JAITCR010000195.1 GCA_031282985.1 Nitrososphaerota archaeon
AGTTATTCTGATGTACAGACAAAAGGATGTACAGGTTGATGCCTAAAGGTGAAAGCCTGCAAAAAGCCGCGTGCATCTACTTTAGAAGGTGCAGATTTTAAACTATTCCACTATACCAACAGTATGAGCCTTACCAATCACATAACGACCTTTCGGTAACACTTTCAAAAAAACATCCCAATCATCAGTGCAAAAAACGCAATGTTTTAAATGTTTGACTTTTCAATAGAACCTCCGGAAGGCTGCAGTATTACGGTTACCAAGCACCCAGGCCACAACTCACCGTGTACTACGGTCAAGAGCTTTGAGAACCCAAGCTTGTTTTTTTTGAACCCACAAAACGCAGCATCTCATCAAACCCCATCTCCCCAATATCACCCTTGGCAATGGTTCTTCTGTGTTTAATTCTGCTTCACGAATCCAGCGATAAATAAGAACACGATCCCGACCAACTATTTTACCCAACATACCATAACTCTTATCCAACGCGTAAAACAGTACACATAATGCCTTCAAAGCAACAACTGCTCACTTGACCGCCCATCCCCCACAACAAAAAAATAACGACATTCTCGACACTTATAACGTTATTTTCCACAAACTAACCCAACTCTTAACCACCCACTCAGACCCACAACTCTTACACACAACCATAAACAAAACCTACAACACACAACAAACACCTCACTACATACATGTATATCTAACAATCAACACTCTCATATGTTTAGTATGTCTACACATAACTCTCTGTTTCCGGTATCTTATGTACGTATATGCTGTTGAGTAAATATTTGGTTCTAACTTTATGTGTATTTTTGTTTTAAACTTTATTAGTGTGGCCTATTTTTTTGGTGTGTTCTATCAGTTAGGGTGGCATGAATTTTTAGTTGTAAATATTTGCGATGCTTTTAAATATCACTACACTGTAGTCGTAGTGCAGAATTAAGGTGTAACGATGCCAAAGCAAGAAAAAGGAAAATCTCATTCGATACGACCTGTAAGTCGGAGACCTCCAAGCTGGTGTAAATATCAGCCTGAAGAAGTAGAAGCTTTCATTATTAAATTTGCGAAAGAAGGCTATCCATTAAGTGCAATAGGTACACTTCTTAGAGACCAGTATGCAATTCCACTGGTAAAGCCCATCACTGGCAAAAGTGTAAGTGAAGTCCTAAAAGAAGCTAATTTAACGCCATCTATGCCTGAAGACTTGAGTAATCTTATGAAGAAAGCTCAGGCTTTAGCAGTTCACATGGAAAAAAACAAAAAAGATCTGCACAACAAACGCAACATGCAGGTAATTGAGGCACAAATTCATAAACTTTCACGGTACTACAAGCGTGAAGGGAAAATTGCTAAGAACTGGAAATACGAGGCAAAAATCGCTTCAATATTCTAATCGGACTCACCATATTTAACTTTTTATTTTTTAATTCTTTGTTCTTGGTGCGCCAGCTTTAAATCCAATTAGTTATTTTTATTGACAACGAGGCATCTCTGTATGGTAGATCAAACACAAATAGTTCAATTCTTATCTGCCGCTGATAAGGCAGCACAAGTGATACTTGAAACTGTACAGCAAGATGGGTTTATTGATTGTTTTTCACACTTGGACGCAGATGGCGTTGCAGCTGCGGGTGTTATATCCAAAGCGCTTTATAGACTTGATGCACGTTATCGCGTTAGGGTTATGCAGTGGGTAGATGATAAAATTATAAATGACATAATTGTTGATAAGCCTCAACTCGTGGTGTTAACTGATTTTGGAAGTGGCTATTTGCAATTGTTAAATGAAAAAGTTCCTAGCGTAAAAGTGGTAATTCTGGATCATCATCAAATTACTGCTAAAGTGGATAATGATAACTTTGTTCAAGTTAATCCTCATGATTATGGCATTGATGGTGCAACAGAGGTTAGTGGTTCAGGGGTAACTTATTTTGTAGCTAAATCTTTGAACCCTGAAAATGTAGATTCAGCGCCTGTCGCGCTAGTTGGCGCGTTTGGTGACATGCAGGATAAATATGATCAACGTAGTTTTGGCGGTTTAAATGAGTTAATTCTCAAAGATGCTGTTGAGGCGGGTTTAATGAAAATAGAGAAAGACCTTACTTTTTTTGGCAGAGAAACCCGTCCTATTCATCGCACTTTGGCAACTACGACGAATCCTTTTATTCCAGGTATAAGTGGTGAAGAGGATAAGGCGTTAGCGTTTTTGGCCTCTCTTGATATTGATATTAAGCAGGGCGGGCGGTTTCGTGCCTTAAGTGATTTAAATGAGGTTGAAAAGAAACGTTTATGTTCTGCTCTTGCAGAGTATATGCTCTCAAAGGGTTTGCATGTTGAGGTTTCTAATCTTATAGGTAATAACTATGTATTGGTTAATGAGGAATCAAATACTGCCCTTCGAGATGCACGTGAATATGCTGTGTTGTTAAATTCTACTGGTCGCATGGATCGTCCAGGTCTTGGAATTGCTATATGTATGGGTGATCGTGGGACAGCTCTTGATGAGTCAAATAGCATTCTTGAGGACTATCGTAAAAACATCAATAAATACTTAGGTTGGGTTATGGAAAAACCTGAACGTTTACGAGAATTAACAAACATTTATGTCGTTAATGGTGAAGATTATATTAATGAAAAAATTATAGGCACAGTTTCCTCTATTATGGTTGCAGGTTTATCTAACAATCAAAAACCCCTTATCGCGTATGCAAAAGTAGACGGCGAGGCTTCTGTCAAAATTTCTTCACGTACATCTGAGGCTGTGTTGCAGAGGGGTGTTAACCTTGGGGATGTTATGCGGTTAGCTTCTGAGAAACATTTAGGCAAAGGTGGTGGACATAGCATTGCTGCTGGTGCCCAAGTGCCTATGAGCCAAATTGAAGACTTTATAGTTACGGCAGACGAACTGGTTGGACGACAGTTAAAGGGTGAAATTCTTGCAGGCAACAATAACCCTTGAGTATTCTGATACTAAAATTGCTAAAGCAGTAGCTAACGCGGTTTCTCCAGATAATTCAAAGGTGCCAATAGGTCTAAAAGTAAATACTGTTAATGATGATTGTAAAGTTATAAATATCATTGATTGTAACGTGAAATTGGCTACTTTTACAGCGACTGTTGATGATTTACTTTCCAGTGCTATAACTGCAGAGAAAACCCTGCAAGTAATTAAATAATGACAAACAGACACGACTATAACTTTAAAACGGTTGTGTAGAGTGTTGTTTGGGTGGTGTCATGAAGTATTTTAATTGATGTGCTCTGTTTGCCAGAAAAACTTTTACTGATCAAAAACCCGTTTATGCCAAAAACATTAGACTTCTTGCGAAACTAAAATAAGCCGTTGTGTTGTTTGTTTTGATTTATAGGCGATCATGTGAAGTTTGATACGTTGGTTGGCTATTCGGATGAAAAGTTTCGCCGGATAACGGTGTTAAGCGGATTACTTTTGAAAAAATGATGAAAATACTGCATTGCGCCTTTGTTCTTA
>JAITCR010000042.1 GCA_031282985.1 Nitrososphaerota archaeon
TATTAATGAGTTTAAGCGGGGTTTTTCTCCTGCTAAGCTTGAGGGTTTAACGGGTCATTTGTGGTCTTGGCATGATTTTTTCTATTTCAAATAATCTATCCTAAATTAGGACACTGCCAACAAATTGTTTACAAAGTTGCTAAACTGTTCAAGAAGCAAGCACACTAATAGAGAGCGGCTTTGAATACATCTGTGCAATGGATGACGTTAAACTTTTTAGAAAACGTGTCTAAGAGCTGAGGGTTCGGTAAAAGAGCTGGGGATGGGAATTGAACCCATATAAAGCAGCTCTGCAGGCTACCGCCTCAGCGATTCGGCCACCCCAGCATTATCAACAGCTCCAATCACACATAAAAATATTTGCAGTCAACAACCCTTTTTTTGGAATAACCACACCGACTGTTTTATACAACTAACAATTTCACAGAATTCCAATACTTATCACTAACATAATGCAAAGTCTTAATTACAGGACCACTCTTAACCCCACTAAACACTGTAGTATCAAACAAACTTTCCCCTAACGCCAATGCTTTCCCATGCTTTTCATCAACAACAACTAACAAATCTCCTCTGAAAAATTCGCCTTCAACACGCCGAATCCCCGGTGCCATAACATTTGCCCCCTTACATACAAAAGGTATCGCACCCATATCTACAGTTACTTTCGGAGCAGCTTCTATGAACTCGGTAAAACCCAAAAGCGGCAAAAAAACATCTACAAATTTAAACATTATTGGCCTTGTGTTAATTATATAAATTTGACCAACTTCAGACTCCACAACTTCAATAATTGCCTTACTGCCAAACAAAGCGTCTAAATCTATCTTAAACCTCTGTGAGGCATCACTTAGAATTTGTTTCACATCTTTAGATTTTAAAGAATACCGTCGTTGTTTCAATTGCATAAATTAACCTACGCTAACGTAAAGACTGTAGCTTAATTAATTTTTTCCAAATTTTCTCCATCATTTTCCTATATTCCGCTTAGAACCTGTCCTCAATATTTTTAAAAAAAATTATTTGGTGAAACGAGAAAATAACGTTATATCTCATTTTTAATTGTGTTTTATACAATGTTAATGACACTAAACTATATGCATCATCACAATCAATGCTAAACAGGACAAACAAAACATATTTTGTAAATAAACAACATAAAAAGAAAAAATATTACAAAATAACCGTGACCATTGAAGAATATGGCCATTACAACATAAACAATTGCGTTATTCAGCAATTATTATTGAGGACATGTTCTTACTGCTACATAGGCATAAGTGCGATACTCTCGTATGTATTCTAAAGTGGCCAATAACATATCTTCAAGGCATAGTTTGGGTTTTGGGCCTCCTTTAGACGAGGCCCATATTTATCTGAACGAAGGATCGTTAGCATTTTTTCAAAAGCTGACCTTTTTACGCCGGTAATTCGACGAAACTGTTCATCCGGATAATTTTGTATATTTTCATACTTCACAACAAACACACACATAACAAAGAAAACAAAAACCTAGCTTTATAAGTTTTGCAAGAAGTCTATTCATCATTATGCATTAGGCTTACCAAACAACCAACAATTATTGTACATGCTCTCAAGTCCATTCTAATGCCGAAAAATGAACTATAACTTTTATATCGCGTATAATACATCTACTTCAAAGTATTTGGGGATCACAGCATCATGGCTACAAATGATATACGACGAACACAGCTTGAGAGAGTTCTAAAAAAACACAATTATCAAGAAAGCGCACTTTTAGAAATTTTACACAGCGCCCAAGAAATTTACGGTTATCTTGACCGTAACTTACTCATGGACATTGCAGGATCATTAAATCTGCCACCAAGCCACGTCTATGGTGTAACCACATTTTACAGTTTCTTCAAAATGAAAAAACCAGGTCAACACATAGTTACTGCATGTCTAGGAACAGCCTGCTACGTAAAAGGTGTAGAACAAATAGTAGCCGCTATAGAGAAAGAGTTTAATCTTAAAAGAGGGGGTTCAACAGCTGACGGCAAGTTGTCACTTCTATTTACACGTTGTATTGGAGCCTGTGCGATGGCGCCAGCGGTTGTTTTAGATGATCAAGTTATTGGTAAGGCAACTAAAGAGATTGTGATTGAGAAAATTAAAAATGTACTTGAAGGTACAAAAGATGAATCTGTCTGATATACAAAAAATAGCTGAAGAAGAAAACGAGTTTCAAAGAGCCTACAAGTATCGTATTAATGTTTGCTGTTCAAGTGGTTGTGTGCCGTTTGGAGCATTTAAGGTGCTTAAAGCTTTTGATGATGCGGTAAAAGAGTTTGGTGTGGAGAAGATTTGTAAAGTTGCCAGAACTGGATGTGTAGGCACATGTTCTGTTGGTCCTGCAGTTCTTGTTGACCCTGGTGAGCATCTTTATCAATGCGTTACACCTGAAAATGTTCGAGAGATCGTTCAAAGTCACATTGTTTCTGGGGTTCCTGTTAAAAAGTATCTTTATAATAATGGGGGTTATTTCCGAAAACAGCAACGTCTTGTGCTTAGGAACGCGGGTAAAATTGATCCTACGAGAATTCAAGACTATATTTCAGTAGGGGGCTATTTTGCCTTAGCAAAATGTCTTTCAACCATGACTCCGCAGGGTGTAATACAGGAAATTACAAGCAGCGGTTTACGTGGTAGAGGCGGTGCGGGTTTTCCGGTAGGGCAAAAATGGGGTTTAGTCGCAAGGGCACATAATACGCCAAAATATATTGTTGCCAATCTTGATGAGGGTGACCCAGGGGTTTTTGCAAATCGTACTCTTGCAGAAGCTGATCCTCATGCGATTATAGAAGGCATGCTTATTGCAGGTTATGCTATTGATGCACAAAAAGGATATATTTACATCCGTTCAGAGTATCCTTTAGCTATTGAGGCTTTGCAGAAAGCTATTGTTCAAGCGAAGTCTATGAATTTGTTGGGGGATAACATTCTTGGAACGCAATACAAGTTTGATCTTGAGTTACGTTTTGGTGCGGGCGCATTTGTTGCTGGAGAGGAAACAGCTATTTTGGTTTCTGTTGAAGGCCGCAGGGCACAGCCGCGTCCTAGGCCGCCGTATCCTGCGAATCAAGGTTTGTGGAATAAGCCTACGTTAATTCAAAATGTTGAGTCATTAGCTAATGCGCCACTTATTGTTTTGAATGGTGGAACGTGGTTCAAGAGTTTTGGTTTACCTAACTGTACTGGAACTAAGTGTTTCTCTTTAACAGGTGAAATCAATAATCCGGGTTTAATTGAAGTTCCCATGGGAATAACTTTGCGTGAAATAGTTTATGATATAGGTGGAGGGATTCCAAATGGTAGAAAGTTTAAGGCGGTTCTTGTTGGTGGTCCATCAGGTGGTTGTTTGCCTGAGAGTTTGCTTGAGGCACAGATTGATTATGATTCGTTAAAGAATGTTGGTGCTATTATGGGTTCAGGTGGTATAGTGGTATTAAATGAGGATTCCTGTATGGTTGATACTGCACGTTATTTTACTGATTTTTGCATAGAGGAATCCTGTGGTAAATGTACACCCTGTAGAGCAGGTCTTGCACGTGTTAAAGAAATTTTTGACAAAATTACAACAGGTAAGGGTGAGTTAAATGATATTGGCGTTTTGGAGAATGCAAGTGAATACATTAACAATGCCAGTTTGTGTGGTTTGGGACAAACAGCACCTAACCCTATTCTGACAACACTTAGGTATTTCCGAGAAGAATACTTGGAACATATTGTTGATAAGCAATGTAAAGCAGGAGTCTGCTTTAAAAATGAAAGCGCGGAGGAGTAAAGATGACGACAAATTCTACGATTACTCTAAAAATTGACGGCGTTCAAATTTCAGTTCCAGAAGGCACAACTATATTAAAAGCTGCTAAAAATAACGGCATACTAATTCCTACACTCTGTGACTTAGAAGGTTTAACTCCATATGGCGGTTGTCGTTTATGCTTAGTGGAGGTTACAGGTTCACCAAAACTTTTTCCTGCATGTACTACTCCGGCGAATTCGGGTATGGAGGTTACTACTAATTCTGAGCGGTTAAAGAATTATCGTAAAATGGCTATTCAGATGCTTATGTCTGAGCGTGTGCACATTTGTGCGGTTTGTGTTGCAAATGATCACTGTGAGCTGCAGGCTTTAGCTAATCAGTTAGGGGTAGATCATGTAGCGTTTGAGAGGAATTTTACACGTGAGCCTATTGATTCATCTCATGGTTTTTTAGTTATAGATAGAAATCGTTGTATTCTATGTACACGTTGTATTCGTGTTTGTGATAAAATTGAAGGCGTTCATACGTTAGATTTGAAGAAGCGTAGTAAAAATACAGAGGTCATTATGGATTTAGATGAATTCTGGGGTGATTCTTGTAGTTGTACAGGTTGTCGTAAATGTGCTAAAGTTTGTCCTGTTGGAGCGATATATATTGAAGGGGAAGCAATTACTCAGACTAAAAATCGTGATGTAGCGGAATTTATTACTGCGAGGAGAAATCGTAAATGAGCACCACCAATACAACAGGCAGTAAAGTGAGAGTTGCAACGGTGTGGTTAAGTGGTTGTGCAGGCTGCCACATGTCGTTTTTGGATCAAGATGAGAGAATAGTTGATTTAGCTAAAAAAATTCAGGTAGTTTACAGTCCGTTAGTGGATACTAAAAAGTTTCCTGAAAAAGTGGATGTAACTCTTATTGAGGGTTCCGTGGCAAATGAAGAACAGCTTGAAATGTTAAAGGATATACGAGTAAAAACACGTGTACTTATCGCGCTTGGTGACTGCGCGGTTACTGGTAATGTTACAGCGTTAAGAAATTCTTGGGAGAATAGTGATCAAGAAGTACTAGAGCGTGCCTACAAGTTGTCAGAAGATTTACAGGCTGCAGTACCGAATATGGTTCCTAAACTGCTTGTTAAAACAAGGCCGTTGCATGAAATTGTTAAAGTGGACTTTTATATTCCAGGTTGTCCACCGTCAGCAGATTTGATAAATTATGTGTTAACAGAGTTGTTGGTGGGCAAGACACCTATAATGGAGGGCAGAGCAAGATATGGATAATTTGAATATTAATAAAATAGTTGAAAAGAAAATTGTAATTAATCCCGTTACGCGCATTGAGGGGCATGCTCAAATAGATATATTGCTAAATCAAGATGACACGGTAAGGGAAGCGCAGTTCAAAGTTACAGATTTTCGAGGCTTTGAAAAATTCACTGAAGGCAGGCCATACTATGAAATGCCAGCGATAACTAGCAGGTCATGTGGTATCTGTCCGGTAAGTCATCTACTTGCGGCTGCTAAAGCCTGTGATGCTATTGTTGGTGTGAATCCGCCGAAAACGGCAGTTATGTTAAGACGTTTAATGCACATGGGGCAGCTTATACAGTCACATGCGTTAAACTTCTTTCATTTATCCTCACCGGATCTGCTGTTTGGTTTTGACTCAGACCAGGCAAAACGCAATGTTTTTGGTTTAATAGAGAAGCATCCAGATTTTGCATTGCAGGGTGTGAAATTGCGTCGTTTTGGTCAGGAGATAGTTGAAAGAGTTGCAGGCAGGAGAGTTCATTCAAGTGAATGGATTCAGCTAGGTGGTGTAAAGTGGCCGTTGACGAGCGAGCGTGCGGATTATTTGCAGAGTGAATTGCCAAAAGCGTTAGAGATTGCTAAAGATACTTTGTCAAAGTTTAAGCAAATGCTTAGCGGTTTTGATAATGAAGTTGAGAATTTTGGTAATTTTCCCTCATATTATATGGGGTTAGTTAATTCTGACGGTGGTTTAGAACATTATGATGGCAAATTGCGTATAATGGATAAAGATGGCAATGTGGCGGCTGAATGTACAGATCCTTTAAGGTATCAAGAATATGTAGGGGAAGCGGTTGAGCCATACACGTTTATGAAGTTTCCATACTTTAAAGAGGTAGGTTATCCTGAGGGTGCGTATCGTGTTGGGCCGTTAGCGAGATTAAACGTTGCCTCACATTGTGGTACGCCTCTTGCGGATGAAGAGTTTGAAGAGTTTAAGAAACTTGGCAAAAATGGCGTAGTACAAAGTACATTCCATTATCATTACGCGAGGTTAATTGAAATGCTATTTTGTGTTGAAACTGCTAAAAAGCTACTTGATGACCCAGAGATCCTTTCAGAGCAGGTAGTTTCAAGAGCTATGGTTAACAATTATGAGGGCATAGGCATAGCAGAAGCACCCAGGGGAACGTTGATTCATCATTATAAAGTTGACACTCAAGGCAGAATCATTTGGAATAACATGATAATAGCAACAGAACACAACAATATAGCATACAATAAGGCAATAACACAAGTAGCCAAAAAATATGTGAAAACTCAACAGTTACAAGAAGGTATGCTAAATCGTGTTGAAGCAGTTATACGTGCATTTGACCCATGTCTAAGTTGTGCAACACACGCAGTTGGTCAAATGGCCTTAGATGTTAAACTTTTTGATGTAAACGGAAATCTGTTAGACCGACAAATTAAATAACTATTTTTTTTATTTTTTAGGCTTATAAGTTATTTTGTTGGATAGTTGTTGTTGATTTTTAAAGAGTTATCGGAGAATCATTTTAACGAATTTTTCTGGGTCAAAGGTTTCTAAGTCTTTATATGTTTGACCTACTCCGATGAACAGAATTGGTTTTTGGGTAACGTATGTTACACTTAAAGATGAACCACCTTTGACGTCGGCGTCAACTTTGGTTAGTATAGTTGCATCTATGCCTATTGCTTTGTTGAATTCTTCGGCTTGCATTACTGCATCGTTACCAATTAAGGAGTCAACTGTGAATATTACTAAGTCAGGTTTTATGACCCGTTTGACTTTGACGAGTTCGTTCATAAGGTTTTGGTTAGTTTGCATTCTTCCAGCTGTATCAATTAAGACAACATTTATTCCATGGGCTTTTGCGTGGTTAATTGTGTCAAAAGCTACGGCAGCTGGGTCAGCGCCGTAGGTGTGTTTGATTACGCGTATGCTTAATCGGTGTGCGTGTTCTTCTAGTTGTTCTATTGATCCTGCGCGGTAGGTGTCTGCGCCTGCTAGGACTACGGAGTATTTTTTTTCTTTGAGGAATTGGGCGACTTTGGCTATGGTGGTTGTTTTTCCTGTGCCGTTGATGCCTACGAACATTAATACGAAGGGTTCTGCTTTTTTGCGTTTTTCAGAAATTTTTTCCAGAAGATCAATTTGGTTTTCTGTTTTTAGAATATCGAGTAGTACTTGCTTGAGGTTGTCTTCTACTAGTTCTTTGCGGTCGTCGAAGCGTTTAATTGAAGAGCCTGTGAGACGTTTTTCTAGTTCATCGCAGATTTTGTCTGCTACGGGGAATGCAACGTCATTTTCAGCTAGGCTCATTTTGAAATCAAATAAAATAGGTGTAAGGTTGTCTGCTTTAAGCTCAGTTGTTGTTACTTTTGTAACTAGGCCTTTAAAGCCTGACTTGAGCTTTTCAAACATGTGTTTAAGCGTTCCCTTGTCTTACGTTGGCAAGTAAACTTTCCATTCTTTTTTGGCCAGAGTTTATGCGTTCAGCAACTTGGTTGAATTGTGTTTGGGCAGATTGTAAAGTTTTTTCAAGCTCTTCTATGCGTTCTTTGATTGTTGTTTTTGCGTCAACTAGAGTTTTTTCTACAGAAACGCCAGCGCCTAGTCCAACTATTATTTTGTTGGGGTTAGCAAGTTTTGCTTGTACATATGAGCTGCCGCCTATGGGTACAATCATTTCAGCGTTTTCTTTTTCTTGTTCAATGCCTTCGAGTGTTGCGTTAGCATATGCTAAGTCAGTTAATGTAGCATTTACCATGCTGATTCGTTGTTGTAGTGCTGTGGCTGTTTGTTCCAAGTATCGCATTTCTATGCTTAATTTTCGAAGTTCTTCTTCTTGACTGTTTTTAATCGCCAAACGGTTACTCCCCAAGAACTATTTTCTTAAGGACTTCGTTTTCAATTTTGTCTACTGGAACTTCTGTTGTTGCTTCAATTTTTATTTGGAATCTTTTTATTCTGTGTTTGCTGCCTAGTTCCGTGTAAACTTTTTCTACAGCATGTTCGCTTTTTTCTGCTAGAACTTCTTTTGCAAAGGATGTTGCTAAATTTGGCTTGTTTATTTCGCCGGTTACTCTGAAAACCTTCATTTATTCTACTTCCTGCACAACATCCATTGCATTCCCAATTATAAACATCTCGGGTCCAGTTGTCATAGAACCAGCAACAGCACCATGACTATTTGCAAGTAAACCTGTACCAACATAGGGTATACCGCAGTTAATTGTGCCAATGTCAACGGGTACTTTGAAGGCTTGTTCTAAAATTTTGCGTTCTTCATCTTTTAGCAGTGGGTGAGCAAGTACACCTTTGTTTGTGACTGCGGCTAAAGAGCCTACATAGGGTAATCCGGCAATTTCAGTTTGAAGTACTTCTACGCCTAGAGTTTCGGCGATTTTTTTAATGTCATCTTCTTTTATGTGTGGATCAGCAATGGCGCCTTTGTCACTTGCTAGAACTATGTTGCCGTATGCTGTTTTTTTGGTTTCCATAATGGTTATTGTTCCGTCGAATGCGTTGCGGATTTCTGTTAGTTCTTCTTCTCGGACGGAGCTGGGGAGCAGCATTCCGTTAGAGTTTGCACATGTAAGGGCACCGATTAATACGGAGCCGCTAATGGAAGTGTAGACTAGTTTTGCTTTTAACCAGTCGGCGAGTTCTTGGGCTTTTTGTTGGGGTACCATGCGTGGTATCATGACTATGCTTTCTGTTGTCAGAGTGTACACGCCTATGCTTGGGTTTCCAACTATGCTTGATAAGTAAACAGTCAAGTGGTATTCTATCCTAACAGTAAGTGTGAAAATGCAAAGTATGCACAATATTTCTATTGAGAAGTAACTCTGCAAATTTTTTGCTTACATATCAAATTGTAAAGTCTCAGATTCCACATTTAAATCTTCGCAAATTAACCAAGAAAAATTAGGCATATATTTGGGTTAATGTGATTGTGTTTGAGGATAAATGCAATAAAATTGTTTAAAGGTGGTTGGATGAAAAGTTGTTGGAAAAGGAGGTTATTTATTCAGCTTCTGCGAGGTAGACTGTGACGTTTTCGTCTTTGTCTTTGGTTACGCGGACGCGGATTCTGCGTGGGGGTTTCTCTATGCCTTTACCCCAGATTTTTTCGTTAACTTCTTGTGTTATAATTAATTGTGGTAGTTCGTCCTCGTCTTCTGAGATTGTTACGGCCATTTTCATGTGTTTTGCTACAAAGAGTTTAACCAGTTGTATTGCACGTGGGGCACGTCTTTTTGGTGGGCGAATTAAGGCTTTCTGAAGGGGTATCGTGTATATTCTTTCTTCAACTATGTTGTCATCTTTCTTTTTGGGTTTTGTTTTTTCAGTTTTTGCTACAGTTTCTTTTGGTTCTGCTACGGTGGTTTCTGCTGGCAGTATTTCTTCTTGCGTTGCTGTTGTGAGTTCTTCTTCTGGTACTCCATCTAGTAATTCTGTTTCTTGTATTGCTTGTTGTTGTTCTTCGTTAGCGTTAACCATTATTTGTCATTCTCCTATGCCTTTATTTTTGTTGAACGCCAGTTCCGTCTACTTTTAGGGGTCATTCTGACTTTGCCGTCAGTTCTAGCAACTACCCATGTTGGAACAGACGATGATTCCTTTGATGCTTTAGCTAACCGGCGTTTTTTCGCAGGTGGTTTAACTCTTGCCATTTTTTCATATCCTTGTAATTTTTATTTCTCGTTTGCGTGATTGAAGCTGCAGAAGTATCTGTTTTAACTGTACATCAGATAGCGGTATAGGTAATTTATTCATTTGGGCCATCTGAATTAACTGCAGTTCAATTTGTTCCGTGAAGTCGGCTTTAACCATTTTAAGGTTATTAAGCCGTTGTCTTGCTTCAGGTGACAGGATTTGTTTCAACAAAGCCTGTTTTTGAGCTTCAATTTTTTCTTCAGCTTGAGTTTGCCTTTGCTCATCACTTACGCGATTCTGCATAGACAAAAGTTTTCGTTTTCGAATGTTTTCAAGCTCATCATCTGGCATCTGCTTATTCGCCTTGATATTTCTTGAGTTCGGGGACAGCTTTTACCAGTTCTTTTGTCAAATCACCAGCAACGTCTTGCATTAGTTTACGGCCTTTTGGAGACATTTTTCTCCCTTCATATCGAATGGTGACTATTAGTTCTGCTGCTTCAAGTTGTTGGAGAATTTTACGGATGTTACTTCCGCCGGCTTTTTTGACACGGTCAGGTTTGCTGCCGCAGTTTTTTCTTCCACCATAGTCAGACCGTAGGTCTTCTAGTCCAATTGGGCCGTGTATGTAAACTTTGCGTAGAACTGATGCACTGCGGACGTACCACCAGTTTGAGTTTTGTGGGGGTTTTTCAACATGCATGCCTGTTTTGGCTACGCTTGTCCATGACAGTGGTTGAACTTCATCAACATTTTCCTTTAGGTATTTTGCTAATCTGTCAATGAATTTTGATACAGGTACATCATGAGGAGTTGTCAAGATACTCTTGTCCCTTTTAGTTTTCCTTGCAGTAAAACAGTGAAGCCTAATATAAATATTCTCTGAACAACTGACAAAGTTTTGCACAGTTTTTCAAGTTATAAACTCAACATCAACCGTGTTACCAAGCAAAGCTAAATAAGTGGAGGTGAACCTGCGCTACTTACACTTCATTTAGGTATCAACTGTAGAGTTTTCCGCTCTTGTGCTAATTTATTTCTGTTTTTTACTGGATTATTAATATTGCATGATTTTAAGAGTTAGAAAAAGTTTATGGGTCGGTTTATGAAGTGGGTGTTATTTGACGACGTTTTCTGAATAGTATAAAGACGTGCCCGCGTACTTCGACGAGTGCTGCTTCTGTTTGTTGGGCGGTTTGGTTTGCGATTGTTTGGGCGGTGTTGCTGTCTGTTAGGGCGTTTTGTAGGATTTTGATTTTTACCATTTTGTTTTTTTGGAGTTGTTTTTCGACTTCTGCTGTTAGTTGTGTTGTTAGACCTTCTTTGCCTATCCATATTGTTGGGTTTTCGTCTTTTAGTACGTGTTTAACGTGGCGTTTCATGCGAGATGTTAGGGGTTTGCTCAATTTTTGCGCGTTCCTTTTTCTTCTTTTTAAGTGGTATACGTGAATTATAACCGCAGTTTAAACATGTTGCTACGATGTGGGGTTCTCTTTTTTGTTGGATGCGTATTCTGCAGTTGAATCCTGTGATGAGTAGTGTTTTGCAGTGTTTGCATATGCGGTGTTTGTATTTTTTGGGTAGTGGGAAGCGAGCTGACATTGCTACTTTTTGAGCTGTTTTTATGTATTCTGTTGCTAATGTGGGGTTTGTTTTGCCTATGGTGTTTGCTTGTTTGAATAGTATATCTATGCGTTGTTGTGCGATTTGTTTTGTGTTTAGGGGTTTAAGTGTGTTTTTCACGTATAATACCAGATGAGTTGTTTGTTGTAAATTTGTTGTGCTTGAACATAATGTTTTTGTTTACAAAGGTTCATGTTGTTAGGTTAGTTTGAGTTTTGTCATTATTTTTTCCATTATTTTTAGGATTAGGTGTATTATTTTGGTTATGGGACCGAGCCCTGTTGTCATTTTGTGTAATCGTTTTAGATCGTTTATGGAGAGGGTTTTTGTTAGCATTAAGACGATGAATAATATGATTATGTAGAATATTGTGCCGATGGTTAATGCTATTGCGCTGTCGAGGTTTATGAATGAAAATGTGCCGATGTTTGTGTTAAAGTTTATGAGGTTTATGAGTAGGTATGTTAGTGTTGCGGTTATTGTTGAGGTGATTAGAATTTTAGCTGAGAATATCCAGTTGATGGTTAAGTGGTAATGTTTTTTTATCCAAATTATGGATAAAATTAGGCTAGGTATGGGAGCGACTGTGGAGGTGAAGATTAGTCCAAGTACGTTGTATTGCATGATTAAAAAGTATCCCATTGGGAATCCGATTGCTGCTGTGAGTATGGTAAATTTTAGGTTTAGTTTTGTTTGTCCTTGACTGTTTAGTAGGTTGCCGATGCTAAGGCTTCCTGCTGCGCTAAGTAGATAGTTCATGGCTAGTAGCGTGAGGAAGAATGGTATTAAGTCGAATGATGGATATAGTGTGTTAGCTATTTGTGTTGATAGGCACATAACTAATGTTGCTATGGGTACGACTATAAGGGAGGAGTATTTTACTGAGTATTGGAACACGTTTTTTAGTGCTGTTTTGTTTTTTTTAGCATC
Source organism: Nitrososphaerota archaeon (assembly GCA_031282985.1). GTDB lineage: Archaea > Thermoproteota > Bathyarchaeia > Bathyarchaeales > Bathycorpusculaceae > Bathycorpusculum. Next base: position 12,283 of record JAITCR010000042.1, read on the forward strand.
AAGTTTTGAGAATGCGGGAAAAAGCATGTTGTTTATGGGTGTGGCAAAGAAACTTATCAGAATTATAAAGTTTACTGCTGCGAAATAGTTGCCTATTATTGAGCGGTCTGTGTAGAAGTGTTGGAGAATTAATGTGTAGAATGGTAGAAGGAACCCAGATATTATGGTTAGTATTGATATGGGTATGCCGTATTTGAGCATTTCTTTAGTGTATTCTTTAATTTCTAATTTAGAGGATGACGACAATGTTTTAGGTAATTTGCGGTACAGAATCATTATAAATGTTAATCCGATAACTCCTGCAATCATAGAAGATAATACAAAGCCTGTTACAGCACCTGTGGTGCCTAAACCCAGCATGACTAGTAATACTATAAATGTAGTTTTGATTACTGATTGGCAGATTAGCATTGTACTATTATAAGTTGTTTCTTCTGTTCCAGTAAAGACGGCTGTTGCAGTACTAATCAGTCCACCTGCTATTATTGAAAATGAGGCTATTCTAATTAGTAGTGCTATTTCGGGTATATGGTACCAATTGTTTGCGAGAAATCCTGAGAGGAGAAAAGATACAAAAAATAATAGGACCCCTAGGATCATTTCAAAGGCGATTCCTGCGATGAACATGTTTTTTATTTCTGTTTCGCGTTTTTCTGCTCGGTATTGTGCGGTGTAGCGAATTATCGCAGAGGTTACACCCCAGTCTCGGAAAAGCATAATTAGAGTGGGCACAGTAAATGCAAATGAATATAGAGCATATGCTTCTGAGCCTAACAGGTTAGTGACATATATAGTGCCTACTGCTGAGATAACAGAGGATATTACCAAACCCCATAGGTAATTAAATCCAGCCTTTGTAGAGGTTTTAGCTAAATCTGCTGCCTAGCTCATTTTCTCAATACTTAAAGTTAAATGATGGTGTTGTTAGTACTACTGCAATGTTTATGGATTGTGGTTTATTTAGAATCCTTTCGTAAGGCATATTTTCTGTAAAAACTTGTCAAGCAAGTATTGGAGTATTAACAAAGTTTAGCAAGTGAGAATTAATTAATTAACAAGACGGAACAAAAAAAGAAGAGATTGTTTTGTTTTTTTAGCTATTGTTTTTTGGACTTAGTTAGCAATCTTGCGTCGCATTGTGATGAACAGGAATACTGCTATCACAGCGATGATCAAAGCAACAACGACTAGGATGATTATTATTGTCGTCCAATTTGTCTTTGTCTCTGAAGGTGGAGTTGGAGTTGGAGTTGAAGTTACTGTTGGAGTTGGAGTTGGAGTTGAAGTTACTGTTGGAGTTGGAGTTGGAGTTGAAGTTACTGTTGGAGTTGGAGTTGGAGTTACTGTTTGTGTCGGAGTTGCTGTTGGAGTTGCTGTTCTTGAGTTTACTGTGAATGCGCCGTTGTATGTTTGTGGTTCTTTTGCATCATTGATTGTTGCGTTCCATCTCCATGTTCCAGTACGTGCGTCTGAGGCTATCTGAATTAATGCACCGGATGGCACACCACCTGCTTGGCTTTGTTGATAAACATATGAACCAGAGGATGTGAGAATCCATTTAGCTGTTTCAAGGTCTATTTTGGTAACTAAAGCGCCACTAGAGTCATATACGTTGATTGTGCCAGTTGGAGCTGTGTTGCTGCTTAGTTGTAATGTTGCAATGTCGCCTTGGGCGTATGTGTTTGCACCAAGTGCAATAGTTATGTTAACTTTTGCGACTGTGAAAGCGGTTTCAGCTGTTACACCTTTACTGTCGGTAACGTTGATAATGTAGTCACCAAGAGCAAAGTTCTCTGGGACAACGATAGATTTAGGTGGTACTACGCTGAAGGTGCCATTAGAGTATACATTTGCGGTTGTAGAAGCAACGCGTGCGCCAGTTGTTGCATTGCGGAATTCAATTCTAGCGATTGAATCAGGTGAGAAGTATGAACCAGTGATATTTACCTGAGAGTCTCGTGCAGATGTTTTGGGAGTTACTGTTACTGTAGCGACTGATGACACGGTTATAGATGTGCTAGCAGATAAGCCTTCGCTAGTTGTTATTGTTATTGTGTATGTTCCAGGTGTTAAAGTGCTTCCGTCAACACCTACAACTGCTGTAACACCAGTGGTAGTTATCGCTGTGTGACCAACATTTCTGTGGATAATTTGATCACCGATAGAAACGTTAGCAGTATATGTATTAGTAAAGATATCAAAGCCGAGGCCTTTAATTGTCACTGTTGTACCTGTTGGGACGCTTGTTGTAATAGGTATGTTTCCGTCGTAAACTCCTACGAATAGAATTGAGACACCGAAGTTTAGATATGTTGCTGTTATACCAAATTCACCTGTAGCTACAAGACTGTATGTACCTGTACCAATTCCAGGAATTATGAAGTTGCCAACAAATTCGCCAGATCCAGAAGTTGTCATTGTGGAGCCTACTGAGATTACTGTGGAGCCCTGAACGAGTGTTAGATTTACAGTTGTACCGGGTACAAAATTGCCACCAGTAACTGAGATTAGGCTACCTTGACCAGTTGCTGTAGTTGGTTGACCTGCGCGTACGTCAGGCGTTACATAAGCTACACCGCGACTGGTAATTCTAAATTCGCCTTCGCCAATTTTGCCAGCTTCATCTGTCACTTGAATGGTTTGTCGATTATTATTGCCAGATAAATTAGCAGCCTTGTTAACGATTATTTGAGCGGTAAATCTACCTAAGTCATCAGTGGGTATGTTTTGATTAGGATCAACTACAAGACCATAAGCAGTGTTAGTAAACAGTATATTACTTGTGAGTATGTTTGTATTGGGTGCAAATCCGCGTCCAGTGATTGTAGCGCGTGTTCCTTGTGGACCGTTATTTGGAGAAACCGTGATAACTGGACCAACTTTAAATGTTGCAGTGTCAGTCTGACCGTTAGCTGCGAGTGCCTCGATATCATATGTACCATCTGCTGCATTGTTGGCTACACGGAAACTTGTAGTGAAACTACCAACGTTATCTGGTCGTATAGCTGAAGGTGCAGTACCAAGAGTAGTTGGTGTGAAAGTAAAAGCTACATTGTTAGCATCATTAGATGTTGTTGTTCGATTCCAGCCTACACCAATAATTGTTACAGTTTGGCCTCTAGTATCTTGTGATAATATTACAGTAATTTTTTCTTCAATTGTAAAAAGCGCAGTTGCAGTTGCAGCATTTGAGCTAGCACCAGATGAAAGTTCTTCTGCCAAGATGATAGCGTATTCACCGCCTTGAGTTCCCGGAATTGTAACATCAAATGTTGCAGTTAGAGCGCTGCCAGTTAATCTTGTCGAATTTAGTCTATTTGATTCTGAGATCTCATTCCAGTATGCTACCAATGTAGCACCATAATTAGTTGCTGTACCAGTGACTTTGACTACATCACCAGGGCTACCAGAAGTGGGAGCTACCGATGCGGATGTCACTGCGTTTGCTGATGGTACCACTGCTAGCATCGCTGATGCAAATAATAGCATTATTGTTATGGTTGCCAATAGCTTGTTTTTTGAGTTGAATGTATTCATTTTTTTGTTTCTTCCTATTTCTATTTTATATTAGTAAATAGGTAGTGGCAATTGAGTACTTATACCTGCTGTAAACACACCTGAGTGTTTGGCATTAAAAGTACACATCTCTTTGCACAGATAAGTAATTGTGTACAAAACCACACACAAACATCCAGACCAAACAAAATGTAGAAGTGGAACATTACAGGTTATTATTTATCGATAAATTCCTGAACGATCATACCTTTTAAAAGTTCACATTTTTGAAGTTTATAACCAAATCCTTGCAGTATGCCTTCGATGAAATGTGCAAGTAATTGAGTGGCTTCATCGGAGAGAACAGTGGAAATACAACGTATTCGTGTGGTTGCGCCAAAGCGTTTTACTTCAACTTCATTTAAATCCCAGCGGCTAGCTTCCAAAAAGTTTTCTAATGCTTTGATAGGATCATAGAAACGTTCTTTTAGGTATTTGCCATGCCATTTTCCGCTTTCAAACCAGACATTTGCAACAGATTCTTTGTCATTTTTACATGCATTGGTAGTTAAAAAATTCAAAACATCTAGGGGTACAAAGGCGCCGCCTAGTATTCTTTGGGCATACATTACTTCGAAGAATTGGCCAAGTTGTTTAATATCGTACCCGGCTGTTGATACTTTTACAGCTTGAGTTAAGGCTTCCTCGATGAATTTGGTAATTGTTTCGCCGCGTTTTCTTGCTGCTTTGGTAACTTCTTCGACAAGGTCATAGTTGACGTAAACAAGTTTTTTGTCTTTACGTTGTTGTATCATTTTAATCGCTCCTAAGTGCATCTAAACGGATTATACCACGAGATATTTCTTGACCCACAGACTTGTATCCAAAGGTTGTCATGGCACCGACTAAGAAGGAGGCGAAGAGGAATGTGTAGGCTTCTGTGAATCTGGGGCTTGTTACACGTATGGATGCTTTATCTCCGAGTAGGTTGAATTCGAATTCTGGAGCGTTCCATGTGAAAGCGGATAAGTCATTTTTAAACTGGTCAAAAGGCGGGGATCGGACTTCGTTAGTTGTGTAACGTGTTGCAAACCAAACTCCTGAGTCGAACCAGCTTTTAAGGGCAGCGCGTTTGTCTTTTTTGTAAGCTACATCTGTCATGTCATACCATAAGCGTTCTAGTCCCAAGATAAATCCAGAAATTTTGGCGGTTTCTAAAATTTTGCGTTCTTCGACTACACGTTTTAAGCTGAAATTTAATTCGTCAGAATCTATAGCTAACTGAAAAATTTCATTTATTAATTCAAATTGGCTACAGCCTTGCTCTTTCGCAATTTCGACTACACGGTTTAACAAATCCTCTCGTGCAACAAACGTCTTCCGACGAATATTTGTTTTTTTCACACATATCAGCCTGTAATTAAATGTACATGCTATACGCAGTACACTTCAAATTGCCATTGATAGTACTATAAATTGTCACATAAGAAGGTTATCATTAAACAACATGTACCAAAAAATAGACAAGAAAAGCAGAACACAGAAACAAAACAAACACAAATAGAACAAACACAGCACAGATAAAAAAAAACACGCACAAACATTACAACATAACAAAAGAAGAATGTTTCTTCATCGTTCTGTGGGGTAAGTATAGACGATAGGGGTAGATATGAGCTGAGTAGGGGTTAAAAAGGCCTTGGATGTCATTTAGACGTTATTGATAGTTACGGCGAAACAGCAGTTGTTTTCATGTATAGTGGAATAGTTTAAGAATTGCGCCTTCCGAAATGGGTGTATATAGCCTCTTGCAGGGTTCCACAGCCAGGCATCAAATCAGGCAACGCACACTTCAAATTAGCCCACCGACACTC
>JAITCR010000047.1 GCA_031282985.1 Nitrososphaerota archaeon
TCGAAAAGGTATTCGGTTTTCAAAGTCGCATCTTATGCATCGAATTGTCGTTGGGATGATTATAAACTTTTGGTTTTTTGGCAGAGACTTGCCGTTTCATTTAATTTGAGGCATTACCCAAACGGCAAAGCTAGTTTTTCTTGATGAAAGCTCCATAAACCTTGTCTACACAAGACTCTATGGACGAGCTAAATCAAACCAAAGAATACCTGAGGGCATTAAGGATGTACGGTTTAAGCGTTAGCCATAGTGTCTACTGTTTGGTTAAATGGGGAAAAAATCGCGTTTGTTTTTGAAGGGACACTGCGCAAAGAGTTATTTGTATAGTATTTGCGGGTTTGTCTTGCGCCTACGCTTGGTCCTGGGGGATGTGTTGGTGTTGGATAATTCTTCGGTGCGTATGTCAAAGTTGGTTGGGAAGGTTTTAGACGAGCTTGGGGTTAAAGTTTTGTTTTTGCCTGTTTATTCGCCGGATTTTAATCCTGTGGAGTTTATGTGGGCGTATATGAAGAGTGTTTTGCGGAAGCTTAAGGCTCGAACTGAGGATGCTTTGCTTGATGCAGCAGTTAAAGCCCTTGACTGCGTAACGCCTGTGCGCATTGCTTGCTGGTTCAAACACTGCAACTACACAACACCCGTACAGGTAACAAAAAGCTAAACTGCCATAATATAATTGTAACCTAATATAAAGTGTGCATATTTTTGGTGATTTGATAAAAAATAGTGTTTTTATTTTGCGATTTGACAGATTTGAAATCAGCTGATAATGTCATAATCCTGTTCTTCAATTTTACTTCTAATTCTATCTGGCGTGACAAGTGCTGAGTTGTATTCTACCGTTGCAGTTTTGGTCTTTAAGTCAACTGTTACATTAAATACGCCAGATAGAGCGTTTACTGCTCTTGTGATAGCATTTACACAATGTTCACAGGACATGCCTTCTACTTTTAATGTCAATTTTTCCATTCTAACATCCCTGTTATTTTGTTATTTTAAATTTTTTCAAACGTAAAGCGTTTATTAAAACCGAAACTGAGCTAAACGACATAGCAGCTGCTGCTAGAATCGGATTTAGCAGAGGACCACCTATGAGGTATAGTAGTCCGGCGGCTATTGGTATTCCTGCAGCGTTGTATGCAAATGCCCAGAAAAGATTTTGTTTGATAATCTTTATTGTTTTTTTGCTCAAAACTATCACTGTAGAAACCTCTCTTAGATCGCTTTTCATTAACACTATATCTGCTGACTCCATAGCCACATCTGTACCTGAACCTATTGCTACGCCTATATCTGCTTGAACTAATGCAGGGGCATCATTAATACCATCACCTACCATGGCAACTTTTTTGTTTTCATTTTGTATTTGCTTTATTTTATCAGCTTTATCTTGTGGTAAAACTTCTGATAACACTTCTGTTATTCCCACCTGCTCTGCTATAGCTTTAGCTGTTTGCCTATTATCCCCTGTAAGCATGACTATTTCAAGACCCATTTTCTTTAAAGCACCAATTGCCTCACAGCTACTCTGTTTTATAACATCAGCAACTGCAATAACCCCCACAAATCTACCGTCTATGGCAATATACATGGCCGTTTTACTCTCCACAGTAAGCTTTTCCACTTGCTCCCTCAACACCTCTACTATTATATCATTATTTTCCATTAGCTTTCTATTACCTATTAGAACTTGTTTTTTTGCAATCTTTACAATAATACCCAAACCTGCTATAGCCTCAAAATGTTCTAACACAGACAATTCTAACAATTCTTTTTCCGCTGCTCGTACAATGGCTCTACCCAATGGATGCTCAGAACCTTTCTCCGCGGAAGCAGCTATTTGCAACAATTTCTCTCTAACATAACCATTTACAGCTATAACATCTGTTACTTCCATTTTACCCTCCGTTATTGTGCCCGTTTTATCAAAAACTACAGTTTTAATTTTATGCGCTATCTCAAGTGCCTCACCATTCTTCACAAGTATACCCCTTTTCGCACCTACACCTGTGCTAACAATAATCGCTGTAGGCGTAGCAAGCCCCAGCGCACATGGACAGGCCATAACAAGAACAGAAATAAACACCCTCAACGCAAATGCAAAATCACCCGTGCCTACAAGCCATCCTACAAAGGCTAAAACTGCTATACCCAACACAACAGGCACAAAATAACCCGACACGACATCTGCAACTCTGGCAATAGGCGCTTTCCGACTTTGCACATCCTCTACAATTCTTAAAATCTGAGCAAACACCGTATCTACACCAACTCTAGTTGCCTCAAAACGCACCACACCATTCTTGTTTAAACTCGCCGCATAAACCCTATCACCAACATTCTTATCAACAGGTACACTCTCACCTGTCAACATAGACTCATCTACTGAAGTTACCCCCTCCAAAACTATACCATCAACAGGTATTTTCCCACCCGGCCTGACAACAAGAACATCACCAACCCCAACAGCATCAATTAAAACCTCACATTCTACACCCCCCTCCACCACAACCGCCGTCTCAGGCACAAAACCCATCAACTCTTCTATAGCCTCACACGCTTTACCCCTACTTACAGCCTCAAGCGACTTTCCAAACAAAATAAGCATAATTATAACGCCAACAGTTTCAAAATACAAATGCCCAACAGCACCATGATCACCACGTACAATTTGCATAAGCGAAAACAAACTATAACAAAACGCTGCCATAGTACCTATAGCAATCAAACTATCCATATTCGGACTACGCTTCCATATCGCCCCATAACCAACAACATAAAACCGATACCCAACCACCATCACAGGTATCGTTAATATTAATTGTAAAATTGAATAAGCCAACGGATGATCCATCGGTTGCAAAAAAGACGGAATAGGTAATCCGCCCCAAGGTAACATGTGACCCATGGCAAAATACAAAAGCGGCAAACTAAACACTGCTGAAACAATAAACTTTACCCACAAAAGCCGAATCTCTTTTTCTCTACGAAAACTATCCTTCTTAACAACTTCTCGATTTTCCACATCCAGAACCTTATAACCAGCACTTATTACCACTTGTTTTAATGTAGACAGTTTTACAATTTGTGGGTCATACTTGATTAACGCTTTTTCAGTTGTAAAATTAACTGACACCTCCAAAATACCGGCTGTCTTTTGCAAGGTCCTCTCTACTCTTTTAGCACAAGCCTCACAGGTCATCCCTACAATAATGAACACATGACTATCTGACATACAAATCCTTTAGCTACACTAAAACATCTTCTTAAACAGAATATAAAGATTACACGACTCATCAGCTAAGTGTATTTCTATAATAATTTATCAATTGTGAGACATACAATTCCAAAATTTAGTGGAAAAGCGTACGACCAGATAATATATACAGACTACTTTGTACAAGTTTCTGAATTAACAATATGATGTGCACATGCAGGACATATTGTTTATATCATCAGTAAATATGGTTATAGTAGCATAACTTTTCGTTAACTATATAACTAGCGGTGTGTATTACGTTTGTGACGTTTGTATTGCCCAACCCACATCCAAGGAAATTAGAGAAAAAAATAATCCATCACAAACAAAATTACGCAAATGAAAAAGACCAGCCAACTGGCTCGTAATAAGCCAAAACACAGTTA
>JAITCR010000084.1 GCA_031282985.1 Nitrososphaerota archaeon
GACATAGTATGCGGTATAGTTAATTTTCGCATATCAGGCAAACTAGCAGTCTAAAAAATTCAATAAACACCTGTAAATTCCCATTAAAACAACAAAAAAATAATAAGTACTAAGGTCTATTATGTTAAATATTTTTTCAGACTATTTGTGAGTGTGAAAAATTAGATTGGGTAAGCTCCACAGATTCTGCAGAACTGAATTTTTGTCTTAACATAACCTTTACATTGTGGGCACATCTTCGCGCCGTCGTTTGGATCTGAAAAGACTTCTATTGGTTTACCAAAAATCTTCCTGAAAGCTTCATAATAGAGCAGTTGTTCTTTATCGCGGATTTGTACGTTATCCTCTTCAAGAATGGATTTTCGTTTTTCTACAAATTCGCTGTCAGTATATTGTTCTTGAAGAACAGTGTTTAATGCCGCTGCTCCTGTTCCTGCTTCAAGCGGCGCTTTAGGCCTCCAAACGACCTCGCGTGGTATAATATCCTCATAGGTTTTGCGTAGTAACCATTTGCTGTATTTTTCACCGTCATGCATGTTTATTTTAACTTTTATTGGCAATTTTTTTGCCCAATCAATAAACATTTGATCAAGATAAGGTTGTTTTACTTCAATTCCTAAAGATTTTGACAGTGGAATACTACTAAAATTCATTTCTGCCCACATGTTGAGTTGTTTTTTGTAAAGCTCTTCTTCTGAGAGATGAAATTGCCATGGGTAACCGAAAAGTTCGTCTAATCCGTCTCCGGTTAAAATTTTGGATAACCTTTGTTTTTTTAGCTGCAACAATCCGATATAGATGGGCATACTGTTTCTTACGTCCATTGGGTCAAAAGTTTTCAGTGCTTTAACAACTTTAGGCACATTTTCTAAAGCTTCTTCGACATCAAAACTGTACGTTTGGTGGTTTTTGAGTTTTAGAAATTCAACCATTTTTTTAACATATTGGGTGTCTTTAGGGTCACCTTGTTTAAATGTTATGGTTAATGTTGAAATGTCTGGTTTGTATTTTATAACTTCATAGGCAATTATTGAAGTGTCTGTTCCAGCGGAGAATAATATGCCATCTCCAAGATTGTTTTTGATAACTTTGCTGATTACAACTTTTGTTTCTGGGATAAGGTGAACATATTCATTTGGGTCAAGTGACATTGTTGTTCCTCATGTGTATTTCTTTTTTGTCTTTTATTTAAGTTCCGCAAATGAATTGTTAAAATACAAAAATGTAAACACTTGCAGGGAAAAACATTAAAAAATTGAACATAACATCAAAGGGTAACATGAAAACTTTAACTAGGACTTGTCTGTCGCAAAACATTTTTAGACCCAACAAACTTAGACATAATGTAGCGTGACAAAATGGAACAATACCCTTTACCCGAAACATCTGCAAAAATAGTAACAAAAGACAACATAGTAGCAGTAATCAGTGATACCCCTTTAACTGCACTCAGCTCAGGAATTTACAACGGCGGCTACAAAAAAGTCAATGCTATTCTAAACATTTCTGTACCTGACAATTATAATGATGAACATCTTCATGATGATCCAATGAATCTAGTTTATGATGCACAAAAAAAATTGCAAATTACAACGGATTATATTGCAATGCTGACCGCCGCAAAAATTCAAAACCTATCTGTAGCCACTCGGCAAATTGGTGATATAACAATAACCGCAATAACTACTGCTGGGTGGAGACATGGTGAATCTGCGGGCGAAGACATAGAAAACAGTCATTATGCGCATGGAACCATCAATATAATAGTTGTTCTAAATGCTAATCCTACAGATAGTTGTCTGGTTAGTCTCTTCTTAACAGCAACTGAAGCTAAGACTGCGGCAATGAACGATTATGATATACGTAGTCGGTATAGTGGTGATGTTGCAACTGGAACTATAACAGATAGTTTATCTGTAGCAGTAACTGGTGTGGGTGAGCAACTTGAACTTGGGGGTCCAGCCTCAACTATTGGACAACTTGTAGGTAGCGCGGTAAGACAAGCTGTTAAAGAAGCTGCAGATAAACAGGAGGGACAGCATAAAGGGCGAACAATAACTCGGAGACTTTCCGAACGACACCTGTCGTTAGACTATTTAGCTACTGAGTTTTCAAAAATTCAAATTTTCGGAGACAAAAAAACAGTTATCTCTACGTTGGAACAGGTCTTAGCGTCAAGCTCTATTTCTGCAATATTTTTGTTGGCGGCTGCCAAATTGGACGATGATTTCAAAAAAGGTTTGATTCCAAATGACTGCGGTGACATAGTTTCATTAAGCAAAGGGTTTGGTTGTTTGCTCCTTAATCACGGATTCACAGAGAATATACTCACTCTTTCAGAGGTTAATTTGCCATATTTTACTAAGCAGGCGGTATTTGCGATTCTTCAAAATTCGAGAGTGTAAAGTTAGGAATGACGCAATCATGTCGGGTGTTCCGTTTACGCTGAAGCGAGCAAATAACGACATGGTGAGATCGACCATTTGCTTACAACACGAACGCTACATGTCTTTCTACGAAAACGACCAAACCAATAACCTCTGCCTAAAATTATCCCACTCAACCCCACGAGTTTGTGCTTTAGTCTGCACTAAAAACTCAGGCGGAATAAGTTCAGCATAAGCCTCCCAACTGACAGCAAAAATACCGCTGCATTAAACTTTCTAAGACAAACCAACATCAGCTTTAAGGTTCTACTAACTCAGAACCTAATTCAGTAAGCGAAATTCTGCTTGGGTGAGCTAAATTTTTCGTTAGTCATTGCAGAAAACGCAAATAATCATCGCTATTTAAGCCAACGACAACGATAACTAACGGAAAAATCACCGTAACAATGGTGTTCATAATTACTGAATACAGGTTCTCAGTTTCCGCATTCCCAGTCAATGAGTTGCTTGTGGTACGACAGCAGGTTTTCCAGATTCAAAACTTGTTTTTTTAAACTTTAAAAAATGCCACAACTCATCAATCTCGACCACAATCTCACCATGGGGTTGGGTTTTTCATAGGTTACAAGACTAAAGACTCTCACCCAATCATATACAGCTTTATGTGAAACTCACAAGTTTTGCGATAGCCCGAAAAGATAACCCGTTAACATATAGTAGAATGGCCCAGTGTTTAGTCTTGATGTTTTTACCGCG
>JAITCR010000131.1 GCA_031282985.1 Nitrososphaerota archaeon
CCTTTATTTGCACGCGCAAATATAGGTGTAATTACTTCCATTCTCTATCGGTTAAATCACCATCATCATACCTCAACAATTAAAACTCCAGCACAACAACAAACTACACAGTAGCTTTAGAATTTATTGATGACAAATTCTAAGTGTCTTGATATTTCGCTACGATCGTTGCGGCTTGACAAGTATTTTAGCTGTAGAAAAATTATTGAGCAGTTTGATTGATCGGGTTCTTTGTTTTTGATACCTAAGAAGAATCTACGCAGAATCAAACCATGGTGAGATATTTTAGAGCGAATTTAGAGTCTCCAATCGATTTTTTGAAGCAATATTTTAAGCGTAATCTTTCTGAATGCTGCTTCTCTGCCAATAAAAGAAGATTTGGCAACATCATTAAACAACAACGAGATGATAGACAACAAAGTGCCCTTTTCTCAAATACACTACTTCAACATCTTTACAGCCAAAATCAACCCAAAATAGTTTTGCCCCAATGTCGGCGGCTGCCTATAGTATTACTAATTGGTCAGGTATCGGCAATTGGTTTTTTGATATAAGTAACATTTTTATGACAAAGTCATGTTTGTTGGGGGGTTTAATGATTTATTAAATGGTGAAGACAAAATAGGTGTGAATGAGGTTTACGGTAAGTGACAGCGCGGTTAAGGGAGCAAATTTTAGCGTTTGGTCATGAGAACGTTTTGGCTACTCACCCGACTACGTTAATGATTACTAAAGATAGAGAACTATCAAAACAGGGCGATTGCATTATAGCTGTAGGGGCCAATAAAGCGGTTTCAGATTTAAATCTAGAATTTAAACAAAAACTACAGGAATACAACACCAAAATAGACATATTAATTGAAGCTGACGGTTTAATTGAACAAATTACTGCACAAGGCTCAGCTAAACTTGACCTTAGCAACAACACAGATATGGTCATTCGAAAAAGCGATTTCACATCAGACCGCACATTAGCAATAAAAGCAGATAAAGCAGCAGCAAATTTACCTAAAAAACTTATTGAAAAACTTAGAAACCCAAATCAACACATCAAAATAACACTCAGCCTAACTCCACAAAACATCAAGATTATCAAACAATAACATGTAGTTAATGGATTTGGGTGTCTATTACTATTTGTTGTTCGTAGGGTGCGGTTTCTCTGACGTTTTTGATGAAATTGAAAGCTGTTATTTTTCGGTGTTGCTGTTCAATTGCGGAGGTGAGGCGTGTTTTCAAGTTGTCAATTGTGTCAGGTTTGCGGGTAAATCCGTAGAAATGTATCAGTCCTCCGGCGGGTTTTAGGGTTTGGCAGGCAGCGTCAATAAAGTCGATGGCGGTTTCAGGTAAATTCATAATTACCCTGTCGGCAATTCCTCGCAGTTTACTGTTGGCCAATTCTCGTGCGTCTCCCAGTAAGGGATAGACTTGGTTTTCAATGTGGTTAATTTTTACGTTAAGTTTTAGCAGTTCAACTGCGTCAGGGTTTATGTCTACGGCGTATACTCTTGTTTTAGGACATAATTTACCTATAGGTACTGCAAATGGTCCGACTCCGGCAAAAAGGTCTGCTACAACTTCGTTGCCGTTTACAAGGGTTGCTATGCGGTGGTGTTCTTGGGATAGTCGGGGAGAAAAATAGGCTTTAGCTAAATCTACATGGTATTTGCAGTTGTATTCGTTGTAGATGGTTTGGGTTCGGTTTTCACCGGCAATGTATGTTAGGTCACGTATACGGTATACGCCGTTAATTGCTCCTGCTTTTGCGTGAACACTTTTTATGTGTTTATGAGTTCTCAGAATTGCTTGCCCAATTACATCTTTATACCTGTTGTTGTTTAGTGCAGACGGAATTTCAATAACAGCTATATCGCCAACTATATCAAAGGAGTGAGGAATACTTGAGTGCAGGTTGGGGGGTAGTTGTCTTTTAAGGGCATGGTCTAAGGTTTCTTCTGCTGGACGTTTTTCAACGAAAACTTCATCGTTTTTATCCAACATTAATTGGGGTGCTATGTCTTTTAATTGGGATAACTCATTTTCGTTTGGCTGTCTTATAAGAGGAATTAAAAGATGGTCAGATTGGCTTTTGATAAATAGTGTTTTGTTGACTATTTCAAGTTTATGAGCTAAGGAAATTATTTTTTCACCTAAATTTTTAGGCACTTTAAGACCAACAGCACTTTGCATTGTAGTCAACAGGTTTTCTCTATTCTATACAACAGGTTATTTACTTTTTCAATACTAAACATCGAGTTTAACATTGTTTCAATAAGCCAAATGTTAGCTTCAATATGCTCTGATATATAGCGTGTATAAAAAAACGATTTACCCCTAGCTAAGGCCATATAAAGAATAAGCATGTCAGCCAAAAACACATCAACCGTAGGCTCACTTTTCAATTCAACAACCAGTTTTTCTGCAACATTTTCTCCCACAGACTCACTGGTTTTACCAAGTCCACCAAGAGCGTCTGCTCCAACAAGAGCCCCAGTGTCTGTTTTAGCCCACAACACAATTGAACTCCCCTTCTGGTAAGGGTTTGACATATCATCTAAAACACATATTTTAGGCTGCAAATAACCATCATTATTAATAGTTTTAGTTAGGGTTTGTATTGCAGCTTTAGCTTGGCGTTTGGCAACTTGTTTTTCAGCTAAAAAAGTGCAAACTGAAACACCGTTAATACTTTCAAGTTTACCAAAACTTTCAAGCTGAATTGGTTTAAGCACTGAGATAGGCTGCACAGTCATTGATGCTTCACCCATACCTTTTGGGTAATAACCATATTTTTGCACAGTTACCTCTGCATTTATGCCCATTTTGCGTAACGTTGGAAGTAACACATACTGAAGATAATTAACAGTTGGAGCATATAGAGTATCTGTTCCACCTTTAGCCACATGTAAAGTTACAGAATTCTTGGCATACACACAAATGGGAAGAACAGCCATGAAAAGCATAGGTATACTGCCAGCTGTTTCAATTACAGCCTCAACATGACCACCCTCAATTTGTCGAGGAGTAAACCAGAGCTCCTCTGAAGCAAGCTTAGCGCCTTCAACAGTAGCATTACAAAGCTTTGCCGCAGTCAAAACAGACTCAAGATGCTGCATCTTTAACCCCGGCCGTGGTCTCCGCTTCCTAATGTTAGTTATATGTAAAGGCTGCTGGGTAATAGCTGAAAGCGCTACAGCTAAACGCAAAATTGTACCACTTCCACTTTTTTGACCGCCGTCAATCTCAAACATTAACTAACACTCTGTCACAAACAATTTAATAGAGCAGAGGTATTTTTAGAGTTTGAGAAGAGCAGCATATGAACAGCGATAAAGAGAAGCTTAATCAGTTATCTACAAGAATTGACGAACTCTTAATTACCGTCAACAAAATCACAGAAGAATTACGATCAATCTCCGCTTCTATAAAACTTCTCTCAGGACAAAAACAACCACAAACAACCACCAGTACTATCACACCTAAAACAACAACCACCACTACAATAACAACAACGCCGACAATAAATTCAACAAGTGCACCACCACCTCAAATGGAAACAAAACTACGCTCACTTGACGACATTCGCATGTCCTTCCCAGAAGATCTTGAAACAAAATTAAGCTTTGAAGACAAAGAAAGCTATATTACAGTTAAACCTAAACAATTCCTTGGTAGCGACAATTTCGCCAAAATCGCCTCAACAATCCGCGGAATGGACGGCGAGTACATCAGCGCAGGAAAAGATAGCCACTTCCGTGTCCCAAAAAGGAAAAACGCAAATTAAACAGCCACTATTCTAAAAAATAAAAACTCACCTGTATAATCTTCAAAAAACACTTCAACATGGTCAACTTTAGCAAACGAAGGCCCATGACGACAATAATCTACAACTTTTTTAACAGCCACTTCTTCACCTTCAAAAACCGCTTCAACACGACCATCAGGTAGGTTGCTAACCCAACCATAGACACCACAATTTTGAGCCTGCCGTTTAACATTCTGCCTAAAGAAAACCCCTTGTACTTTACCGACTATGTAAACATGCACTCTTACGTTTTGCATAAAGACTTTTTACATCTGAACTATTTTAACACATTTATCAACCAGCAGTATTTCCTCAATAAAATAGGGTAGTGTTCGGCATTAGTTTATGTTGTTGGTGGTCGTTTGAAGATTTTCACGTTTATACACAGTCCAATGACTGTTTTGTGCATTTGAAGGGATTTTGAGAAGTATATGGTTTTTCTTGCCAACCGTTTCACCCAAGTACGTAGCGACAAATGTTTACGCTCAATTTTTTGCGTGTTTCTCTGCCAACTTTGACCTTGTCAACTCCAAGAATCTTTTCATACGCATAATTACCGTCTGCATAAACCTTAGAAATATTAAACGGTTTTAACAACAAAAGTAGCTCCTCCAAAACACGATGCTCACGTGTCCCAAATGTATACGCCAAAACCTCGCCAGAACAGTGATCTATTGCATGCCAAAGCCAACACTGTGCTTTATCATGAACATAAGACCGCATCTCATCC
This sequence comes from Nitrososphaerota archaeon, assembly GCA_031282985.1. Taxonomy (GTDB): domain Archaea; phylum Thermoproteota; class Bathyarchaeia; order Bathyarchaeales; family Bathycorpusculaceae; genus Bathycorpusculum. Next base: position 4,536 of record JAITCR010000131.1, read on the forward strand.
ATCTCTCCTCTTCGACGCAAACAAGTTCAATAACGATTTCTGAGGCATCTTTACGGGACTTTAGGTATGTTAGATTTACTTGTTGATTCCAGTTTTCTTTTTTTAACGTATCAATAATAACATCTGTGCTTATGTGGAGTAC
>JAITCR010000104.1 GCA_031282985.1 Nitrososphaerota archaeon
TTCATAATTTTGAACTGCTCCCAATTCTGTGTGAGCGACAGAATGTTTTTGATGGTGATTTTGAAGGTCGCTGCCCTTCAAAAAGAAGGGCAGCTCAATTATATAAATGCGTTAACAAGGACAAAAAGAAGGGCAGCTCAATTGAAAAAATGCATTAAAAAGGACAAAATTTCTAAAAAGTAAAAAAAAAAAAAAAAAGTCCATAGAAAAATTAAAGGAAAGGTTTTTCCATATAATACGCAGTGTATAATGAAGAATAAGGCAGGATACAACAAATGGCAACAGTAGAGGCAAACGCTAAAACGGGGAAAAATGTAACTGTTGGGCTTATTCAGACAGCTGTTTCAGACGATATTGATGCTAATTTAAAAAATATAATTACTAAAATTGAGTACGCAGTTAAGAAAGGTGCTCAAATTTTGTGTTTACAAGAGCTTTATAATGCTCGTTATTTTCCTCAAGAAGAGCATGGGGATGCAAAAAAGTATGCTGAAACCATACCGGGCAGGTCTACGATGGTTTTTTGTGAGTTGGCAAAAAAATATGATGTTGTTATAATTGTGCCTTTGTTTGAGCAGACTTCAGATGGTAGGTTTTTCAATTCAGTTGTTGTAATTGATGCTGATGGTAAGTTGTTTGAGACGTATCGTAAGGTTCATGTTCCTCAGGATCCATTGTTTTATGAGCAGAATTATTTTGAATTAGGTAATTTAGGTTATAGAGTTTATGATACTGTTTATGCCAAGATTGCTGTACTTATTTGTTATGATCAATGGTTTCCTGAGGCTGCGAGGATTTGTACTCTTATGGGTGCTGATATTTTGTTTTATCCAACGGCCATAGGTTATATTAAAGGTCATATTTCTACTGATGGGGATTGGCAGGATGCTTGGCAGACTGTTCAACGTGGTCATGCCATAGTAAATGGTGTACATGTTGTAGCGGTTAATCGTGTAGGTGGAGAGGGTGAATTGGAGTTTTGGGGAGGTAGTTTTGTTTGTGATGCTTTTGGGAGTGTTCTTGCTAAAGCAGGTAATGGTGAAGAAACTCTAATAACTCAAGTTGACTTGTCTTTTAACAGACGTGTTCGGGATGGTTGGGGTTTTCTTAAAAATAGGCGACCTGATACATATGAATCCTTAAGTGAAAAATGATTGGAGGCAAATTAGTGTCTAATAATTTAACGTCAAAAACACCCGTTGAATTGGGTTATCGTATGCCCGCGGAATGGGAAAAGCATGAGGCAATTTGGCTTAGTTGGCCGCATGATCCGTTAACGTTTCCTGACTGTGTTGAAAAAGTTGAAGCAACATATGTTAAGATAATTAAAGAGATTCATGTAAGTGAAAGAGTTAATCTTTTCATAAGGGATCATTGTATGAAAGAGAGAATTATGCGTATGTTGCAAGAGGCAAATGTTGATTTTACTAAGCTTACTTGTTTTTTGTTTGATTATGCTGATGTTTGGTTCCGTGATTATGGTCCAACATTTGTTATTAATAATTATCAGCAAAAGTTAGCTATGGTTAACTGGATTTTTAATTGCTGGGGTGATAAATATGATGATTTACTAAAAGACAAAGATATACCTCAAGTGATTAACAAAGTTCTACAGTTACCATGTTTTAAACCGCAGATAGTTATGGAAGGCGGCTCTATTGATGTTAATGGTAAAGGTACTCTTTTGACTACGGAGCAGTGTCTGCTTAACTTAAATAGAAATCCCAGTTTGTCTCAGGGGGATATTGAAAAGTATCTAAAGAATCATTTGGGGGTTACACATTTTATTTGGCTTAAAAATGGCATATGCGGAGATGACACCGATGGTCACGTAGATGACTTGGCAAGATTTGTAAATCCAACAACCATTGTCTGTGCTTATGAAGATGACTCATCGAGTCAAAATTTTGCTGCTTTAAAGGGTAATTATGAAATTTTAAAAGAGGCAACTGATCAAGACGGTAACAAAATTGACATAGTTAAATTACCAATGCCAGATAATGTTGGCGAAGAGGACATGCTTCCGGCGAGTTATACAAATTTTTACATAGGGAACACTAAAGTGCTTATGCCAACCTTTAATCATAAAAATGATGATATAGCATTAACAGTTTTGCAGAAACTATTTCCTGACAGAAAAGTAATAGGCATAGACTGCACAGACTTAGTAAATGGTTATGGAACAATTCATTGCATTTCACAACAACAACCAAGCATAGAATAGAATAAACATAGGATAGTTACATCATGTTTTAGCAATTAACATACCTAATTTTTTTAAAAATTAACAGTGTTTATTTGAATTTGTTAAGTGTTTCTTCTAGCATGTCAAAGTTTTTAATTATAGTGTCGCAGTGAACTTTAATCCATGGACTAAGTTGTTCCATATCTGAAACGACGATAACTATTTTGCCTTTGCGTTTAGCGTAAAACATTTCCATACATGCTCCTGCGCTAAGTTTAGGGAGATATACTACCATTATGTCGCATCGGTCGGCGTCGTCGAGGTCACATTGTACAATATGTTGGTTTTTACAATTGTCCGGTTCACTGTGTTTTTCGTCGTTTTTGTAGAGGCATTTCTCGCGTTTCCATGGGTCGATAATTTCGAAATCGAGTTTTTGGCTGATATTTGCTATGGTGTTTCTATAGTAGTCTTGATTGTTTTCCATGCCAAGTATTGGACCTGAAATAAACACTTGTTTTTTCATACTAACTGACTCATATTAAGGTATGTTGTGGGTTTAATTTGTGTTGCTAATAGTAGGGTGGTAAATGGGATTGTTTGTAAATTTAACTGTTAGGTGTTGTTTACATTTGTGGTGTTAGTGTTTTTTGGTGTTTTATTGTTGGAAAATGGGTTTTTTTCAGAAATCTTTAAAATTATTTGTTTTGTTGTAAAGGGGTACGTGAAGTTTTATGTCTGAAGAAATTAAGAAACGTGTACAAGAAGCACTTAATGATATTAGACCTCAAATTCAAGGTGATGGTGGAGATGTTGAGTTAGTTGCTGTTGAGGGCAGTGTTGTAAAGGTTCGTTTAGTTGGTCATTGCGCATGCTGTCCAATGTCTCAGGCGACACTTAAAAATGGCATTGAAACCTATGTTAGAGAGCGTGTGTCTGAAATTCAAAAAGTAGAATCAGTCTAACTGTTATGTTTCTACGTTTGTATTTCTCCACATTTATTTTTTTACGATTTTGTTTGTTTATTTGGTGTTTTTATAGTTTTTATGGAAGTTTTTGTGGGTTGCAATGTTATTTTGTAGGTACATATAGATAGCGCAGAGGAATTACAGCTATATATATTATTTATTTTACGAAGGTTTGCTATATAACATATTGGACTTTTTTAATAAAAACATAAACAAGGAGTTAAAAAAATATGAACACTAAATATACTATAGCACTTGCAATAATTACCATAGTCATAATTGCAGGAGCAATTGTAGCATACACTTACTATTCAAACCCATCTAATCCAAATCCAACTAGTTCAAATACGTCAACAAATAATCCAACAAGCAGTAGCCCAACAAGTACACCAACAGCAACCAGTTTAACTGGTGCAGGCGCAAGTTTTCCTTTCCCACTTATCGACAAAATAATAACTGAATACAACAGAGCTAAACCCTATATTCAAGTGAACTATCAGCCTAGTGGTAGTGGTGCGGGTATTACTGCGTTGACTGATAAGACTGTTGATTTTGCTGGTTCTGATGCGCCTTTGTCTGCGTCTGAGCGTGCGAAAGCACCAAACACACTACATATTCCAGAAACCATAGGTTCCATAGCTTTAGCCTATAACGTTCAAGGTGTCCCTACTGGACTAAAACTAACCGGTCAAATCATCGCAGACATTTTTGAAGGAAAAATAACCATGTGGAATGACCCCGCAATTGTAAACCTAAACCCCAGCGTAAACTTGCCTGCAGTAAAAATAACTACTGTTCATCGTAGTGAAAGTTCTGGTACAACTTTTGTTTTCACCAGTTATTTAAGTGAGTCAAGTTCTTCTTGGAAGACTAATGTTGGTGCAAGTAAATCTGTTTCTTGGCCTTCTGCTAATGATGTTGCTTCAAGTGGTAATGCTGGTGTTGCACAGCTTGTTTCTAGTACGGCTAATTCTATTGGTTATGTTGAGCTTGCTTATGCTTTGCAGACTGGTATGACTGTTGCAGCTGTTAGGAATCCTTTTGGGAATTATGTTTTGCCGACTCTTGAGTCTACAACTGTAGCGACGCAGACGGTTGCTTCTGGGGGTTTGCCTGCAGGAAATGCTGATTGGGCAGGTATTAATTTGCTTAATGCTAATAATGCTCAGGCGTATCCGATTGTTAGTTTTAGTTATATTTTGGTTTACAGGGAGCTTAATGTTATTCCAGGTATGACCCAGGATCGTGCGACCGCGGTAGTTCAATTTCTCTGGTACATGATACATGACGGCCAAAACCTATCCAACAGTCTAGAATACGCACCACTACCAACAAACGTCGTAACAATAAATGAAGCGACTATTCAGTCAATAACCTTTAATGGACAAGCTCTTCCAACATCATAAGTGTTGGAAAAAAACAATTTTATTTTTTTATTTTAAGCATATCTGATTGTTGTATTGTTTTTGTTTTTTCGCCCGCCGCATAACAAGTCATCTTTCACGATATTGTAAGTATGGACATATTACAATTTGTTGTTGTGCTGTTGAACAGTTTATATTCAGAATTTTTAGCGTGTTTTACGCTGTTCATTCATGTTGAACGTGTATACCTGTTTGTCACATCTACAGCTAAACCGTGTTTTGTATGACTAAGGTATGCCTCAGGTCTTATATGCCAGTTTATGAATGAAACACATACAATAACACAATGATGTTATCAAAAAATAAAGTGGCGAAAAATAAAATGAATGATAAATATCAAAAAGAAGTGCAGGCAAAACTTACAAAAAACCTACTTGGCATGATAGTATTACGGCTAATTGATCATCAGTCAATGCATGGTTATCAAATCATCACAAAAACGCGCAGCATATTTGGGGTCTATTTCGGTCCAAGCACAGTTTATCCACTTTTATCTAAACTAGAAGAAAGAGGATACGTAAACAGCGAATGGAACATGACAACTGAAAAACCTCGCAAAATCTTCACCATCACAAACACAGGCAAAGCCATGATTAACTCTGCAGAAACCATGTTAGGACTAATTTGCAGAACATTAAAAACATTTGAAAAACCAGTCGAAAACACAATAGTAACACCGATAACACAATAATCTAACCTACATGTCAAGTAACCTAAAACAGGCTACTTTAAGACATGCATCTTTTCTCAATTTTACAGACCAAACAACAGCATTAAACTTTCAATTTTCTAGCAATTATATAACACTGTAACATGTAACTAAACAATATTTCCCAAAAATCAATTTACACGCCAATTAAATGTTACAACTAATGCAAAAGAAGACCAAATGGTGGGGCTCCCCGGATTTGAACCGGAGTCTATAGAGCCCAAGTCTACAAGCCTAGACCAAGCTAGCCGAGAGCCCCCCAACAATTCAATGTTAAAAAGATAATTTCACATGCGCAATAAAAACCTATTCCAACCAAGCATACAAAAAACCACACACAAAACATAGCCACAAACTATGGTCATGTGTCAAAATGGTTGATGGGTGTGGCAAACAATACATGATTGTCAGGTCATGCTTCAAATTAGTTTATTTCCAAATTCCAGTGTGTTTATAAGCAATCCAAAAAGAGAGAGTTTTCACCTATAGGGAGATAGCGCCATTGTTTGAATTTAAGCAAAGACATCAGGCGTAGTCAGATTTTTCCACAGTTTTAGAGAAGTGTCAACCATTGCATCACATTTAGAAA
>JAITCR010000075.1 GCA_031282985.1 Nitrososphaerota archaeon
ATAGTGGGTGTGTTGGTGGTTATAGGGGGAAGTTTTTAGTGCAGTTTTTTGGGGTTAGGGTTCATGTTTGTGCTAGGCTTATTGTAATAAGCCGTTAGCTGAGGTGGAAAAGCGGAGTAATCGGGTTGTTGCGCGTGCGTGTTGTAGGGTTGGGTATGTTTTTGGTTATGTGACGTGGTTTGTGGGTGGTATTGTTTGTAGGGTTTATGGGTTTGTTTGTGTGGGTTGTGGGGTTGTTTGTATGAATTTGGTGTGTAATTTGTAGTGGTTTATGTTTTTTGTGGGTTAGTTGGGTTTAAAAGTGTGGTATGTGTTTAGCTTTTAGTGAAAATATGGCTTTTTCTTGCTTGTTTTAAGTCGGAATTTAAATTTTCGCGCATTTTTCGTTCAACAAATATGGCGGCATATACATGTTTATGTGCACACGATCACGAGAGCTAAACACATGCCTTTTTTATAGCGTTATCTGTTGTTTTTTGTGGAAATAATGCTACAAATCTTGTCAGGATGATTTGTCGAAAAAACAAATGAACTTTTACCAATTCTGTTTATTTTCACAGCACTACCAAAAGATGTCAAATATGCCATCATGGAACCATCAGCCCAATATCTTACGCCAAGGCCCCAGTATTTTCTCACCTTAACTTGTTCACATGTCTCAATTTCATGCAAAGAGAAGCGTTTGTGATTCAAAGGACCATATGCTACAACAAGTTCTTTTGGAGTAATTGTTATCTTAAGACTACCAAAAATAGCGTATATTATAGAAATAATAAACAACCACGGAAGTGCCATAACAACCCCAAGTAACAGAGAAACACTATACCAACAAGCTAATCCAACCACGCCAGATACAAGCGTTAAAACAATGGTAAAGGCTTTCATAAAATTACCCCATCCTACTTTTTCATAATATTCAACTCCCATTTTTTGCACACCTTTGGCCTAAATAGTGCTTATGCAAAATTAATGTTTTGTCTGACATTTTACTGTTAAACTTTGGGTTGTAGGTTGGCTTTTTTGATTAAGTAGTATCCTTTGGTGTTTTTCCATTCTAAGTTAGCTTTTTCTATAGTGATTTGTTTTTTGTAAATTGGACAATCAACAACGAGCGTGTGGTATTCTCCCCATTCTCCTATGGGGTTAATTTTTTTCTCAGTAACTCTTTGTTTAATTTCATCAATTATGGCTTGATCCATTATCCTGCCTAGCCACTCTTTATTTGCCCCAAGTGCTGTATCCACTTCAATTATCAGGCATTTGAAGCCAAGTTGTTGCATTTCGTCAAGTCCCACAATAGGGTCTTTACCAAAAAGGGGTGCATATTGTTTAACACCTATTGGATCTAAAATTTCTTTATAATAATCCAGATGCTCAGGGGTGGTAGTTACACCTGAAACCAGCATACTTGCGCCCAACTTCTTGAGTGCTTTACTTACATCTTGTGGAGTTTTGCCTACAATTATAGCTGGAATGCCCGTTGTTTCAGATATCAGCTCAATCATACGTTTGTTTTCAAGATGAGCTTTGCCACCTGTTTGAATGAACATTAAATGCTTAACATTTAAACCCTCTTTGAGCACTGAATACAATGCATAAACAGAGTCTTTTCCACCTGAAAGCGAAACAACAACATCATGGTCAGTCAATCAAATTTCATCCTAAAGCTTAGTTACTAATGTTGTATTGTTTTTTGAAAAATAAAAACCTACACTTTAAAACAACACAGGCATACTTAATACAAAAAAAGAAGGGTTGAAAGTTGGCCACTTTCGGGGTCTGATGAAAACCTGCAAACCCGTTTAATCAGAGGTGCTCTCTGTTCTTAAAACCGCATGTTTATTGTGTCGCCACAAAATTAAGCCTTCAGCTAAAAACAGTACTGCAGACCCGGCGGTAATTGGAACCAAATATAAAACAGCTATGTTTGGCATCAAGTTTTGAGAGAAAAACTGGGTCACCAAATAGCTATTTCAGCAATTAGAATGCCAAAGAAAAAGAGGGCGTAACAGATTAGGCGGGGCACGAGGTTTTTGCCGACCCACACATGTCCGCTAATGCTGGTTTTCTCTTTCACAACATATGTACCATACACTGTTTTCTCAATTAAACCCAATGACTCTAGTTTTTCTAGCTGTCGATGCGCTGTACTTGGACTGGACAGACTGGCACCACGCATAACTTCCCGTGGACCCACAGGTTTACCTGCCTTAACTACAAAGGCATAAACACTCAATGTGTTACCTTCTAAATCTTCTCGATCCACGTTTGTCACTAACTTTACTCTCCAATAGAGTCAGTAATAGGGGTAGCCCATTCTTGTCTGAACGGCTCTCCGAAACTGTATTGATTAAGCTGAGACAGTTGGTCGTCAGTTAGTCCTGCATTGTATATGTAGCTGTTTCCAACCTGTGATAGGATGAGTGCTTGAGGTTTTGATGTATCCGTCATTGTATCAATGAATATGTTGTTTTCCCAGATAGGATCAATATCTGCGACTGATTCTGCTATAGTCAAAATTTGGTAGTGTGCCAATATAGGATAGATTTTTACAGATTATGCACTTTATGTGTTGTACATGGATTTAAGCGTGTTTTTTCTCTGAAAAATTTGGCGAACCTGTCAATTATCTATGGAGTTAACATGGATTTGATTCTACGTCAAATTATCTATTCTAAAGTGGTACACTACCATTTTTTGATATTTTGTCGCTACCACAAAAAGGACAAACCCACCTTTACAACCTTTGTCACCATACAAATACTGACCTGATTGACCACAAACAGACAATTACACCCTAAAATACTTTATGACCTGACCTTATTTTACAACCATTTTTCAATTAGCATATAACACTTCAAGGTCACAAGTTTACCAAGAAAGGGTTTGCGCGTTTCTCTTTGCCCATTAATGTAGCTTCGTCATGTCCTGGATAAACAAGTAAAACATCAGGTAAACTCTTTAATTTTTGCAGCGTTATGCTCATATCCTCTGGTGAGCTCTCAGCAAAATCTGTCCTACCAACACTCTCAGCAAATAAAGTATCCCCCGAAAACATAAATTTATCATCAACAAGACAAATGCTACCTCTAGTATGACCAGATGTATGCATAACTTTTAAGCAAGCTTTCCCAAAAGAAACACTATCACCGTCTTTAAGAAGCAACACATCAATTGGCACATCACGATTTTCTAGACGGTTCAAAAAATAGGCATCAGAATCATGAATACAAACTGGCACAACATATTTTTTCTGCATTATACCATCACCGTCTATGTGGTCGTGGTGTCCATGTGTGTTAACTATGAATTTTATGGTAAGCAGTTCTTTTTCAATATAGTTAAAGATTGGTTGGGCTTCAATATCCAAGCTTAGCCCAGGGTCAATGATAATTGCTTCTTTTGTTTCAGTACAATTTACAACATAACAATTTGTTGGAAGCATACCGACCGTAAAAGTTTCAACATGCATAACAATCATTTGCGTAATAATGAAAAGCTAAAATTAAGTGTTTCTTTAGGATAACAAAAATTTGTTAAACAAACAAAAATATCTAAGAACCTGTCCTCATTATTTTTAAAAAAATTTGTTTGGTGAAACGAGAAAATAACGTTATATTTCATTTTTAATTGTGTTTTATGCAATGTTAATGACGCTAAATTATATGTATCATCACAATTAATGTTAAACAGGACAAACAAAACATATTTTGTAAATAAACAACATAAGAAGAAAAAATGTTACAAAATAACCGTGGCTATTGAAGAATATAGCCATTACAACATAAACAATTGCGTTATTCAGCAATTATTATTGAGGACAGGTTCTTAGATGGTATCTTTGATGTTTTTACGTTCAAGTCTGTACAAAAGTTAAGGCATTTATGCAAAAAAGTGTAGTTTGGAAACAAAAATCTAATATTTACAGCAACATTAAGATAATAGCAAAACAAGGAATGGCTATGCAGTTTGCAAATAGAAGTATAATTTCAATACAGGACTTCACAAAAGAAGAAATTAACTACATATTAAAAACTAGCCAAGCTATGGAGTTAGTTGCTAAAACAGGAACTAACACTTTGAAAGGCAAAATCCTTGCAACACTCTTCTTTGAACCCTCCACACGAACACGATTAAGCTTTGAAGCGGCCATGCAAAAACTTGGCGGAACAACCATAGGTTTCAACGACGTAGAAACATCAAGTGCAAAGAAAGGAGAAAACTTTGTAGACACAATACGCACAGTTGAAAACTATGCAGACATTATTGCATTAAGACACAATTTAGAAGGTGCCGCCGTTGTAGCTAAAGAATACTCTAAAGTTCCAATAATTAACAGTGGAACAGGAGCACAAGAACACCCAACCCAAGCATTAATAGATCTCTACACAATTCAAAAAGAAAAACATCAAATTGATAACCTAAAAATCGCAATAATAGGCGATTTAAGATATGGCCGAACAGTGCATTCACTTGCTAGAGCATTAGCAAATTATAATGTTGAACTCTTTTTAATCTCACCTGATGCTTTACGAATACAAAAAAACATTTTAAAAGAAATAAAAAACAAAATTTCAGTAACAGAAAAACAAAATGTAGAAGATATTCTGCCAAAAATAGATGTCCTATACGTAACCCGTATCCAACGCGAACGTTTCCCTGACCCAACAGAATACGCCAAACTCAAAGGCGCATATCGAATAGACCAAAAAATTCTAAAAACAGCAAAAAAAGACCTGATAATTCTACATCCACTACCGAGAATAGATGAAATAGCCTCAGAAATTGACCAAACACCCCACGCACGCTATTTCCAACAGGTCGGAAACGGCCTATTTGTAAGAATGGCAATTCTCTCACTTATACTTGACACAACAAAATAAAAGCTGTCTACACTTTGATTTCTTTTTGATACAAAAAATAGCGAAGAGTATGGTTTTTCTATTTGTTAGTGTTTTTTTGGTTGAATGTGAGTTTTATAGCTATGATTTCTATTATGAGTATAGCAACGTTTGCAATGATTCATGCATACTATAGTTCTTGGTAGGCTCATGTCTTCAGTGAGTAAGAATACAACAACACCTGCAACGCCTAAAATCAGTGAGGCAATTAACCACAAACTTTTGCCCTTGTTGTTTTGGTCTTTGTTTTTATTCTGCTTCTTTATGATGATAAATTAAGTTGAGTTAAATTGATCGAATGTCCCCAAAGTGCTCATTGAACTACAACGGGGGCATTTATGTAGGGTTCCAAACCAGCTTTTTTCACAGTTACGGCAATGTGTAACTACGCGATTGTAGGTGAAGAAATCTAATGGCTGGCGAGATATAACAAGCTGTCGAGTTAAATCTAAAAGCGTTAAAGGCGACACTTCGATGGTGTCTAATTCTATGATGTTTAATGAGCCGCCTGTGGCTAGTTCAGATAGTTTTTGAGTAAATAATCGGTCTTCTGTTGTAATTGTTAGGGGGTCGGTTTTTAGTTTTAGACGTTTAGAGGTGGAATAAAATGGTTTATCGCGTGTGCCAGAAAATTTGACTTTTGCTATACCGTATTTTTCAATGTCAAGTTGAGCTAAACGTTCTGAAGCTTCAGTGCAGCATAGAATTGCATGGTAAAGACGTTTGCCGTGTTTTCGGCTGATTTTTTGTCGGAAAGTGGTGATGTTTTGGATTATTTCGTTTATAAATGTCTGGCTTTCGGGGGTGTTCATGTTTTTTGTTGTGAACATTTCAACAGCTTCAGATAAACCCGCAAAATTGATGATTTTAGAACAGTTCTCTAGCCTAAAGTAGGCATCACCGTGTGGGTTTTTGAGTAAGAATGGCAGGGAGTTTTTTCCGAATTGTTTGAGGATGTTGTGTTTTATATTTAATGCGCGGGCAGCTAGTTCGTAGCGTTCTTTGAGTATGCCAAAGAATTTGTTTTTATCATTTGTTGATTCTTGGACAATTCGGGGTAGATTTATAGTTACATTGCCTAGGCATCCGGTGCGTAAGGTGTCGGTTTCCCAGTCTGTTGTTAAGTCTGGAGTAAGTTTTGTTCCTAAGGAAGAAAATATTGAAGTTCCCTCTTTTGTTGTGACGTTGGCAAAGTAGAGTGGTGTTCCATTGTGTGCTGCTATGGTGTGGGCTTTTAGTAGTAAATTTTTTGTGTTTTCTTGGTCATTTAAAATTTCAGAATTAATTTTTATGATGAGCTGTGGATTTATTAACGGTTTTTCTGTGGTAATTTCGCTATATACTTGGAGGATTAAATTCGCTATGTGTCGGACTTCTTTTTCGTAGTCACTATATTTATCATCGTGTGATTGTTGGTTTTTTGGTTTTATTGCTGGTTTGTTTGTAAGTGCTTTTGGAACAGTAAGGTCTATTTCTAATGTGGCCTGTGCGTGTTGGTTTATGTTTAAAATAAACAAGTGTAGGGCTTTTTTTATGGTGTCTTCATCTATGTTGTGGGTGTAGGGTGCGAGGAATGTGTTAAAGCAGCTGAGAACTTGTTGGTGGTTAATTTCGCGGTTGGTGTGTAAGAGTACGTTAAGTGTTATAGTGAGGGCTGCTTCAAAGTTTTTTGGGGGTTCAATGGGGATTTGTGTGTTGTCGTCTAATTTGAGGCCGTTTAGCAAGAAGAAGCGTATGTCATGGAAGACTTCGCTTGGTTTAAGAATCCATGTACCTAAATCGGTAATGTTTATACTGCCCGAGAGATGTGCATCAGCTATGTCGCGTGGGAAAACGTTTAGAAGGGTATATTCGCCTAACACGTTTTGCCCTGCTTTAGAGAGCATGTTGGAAGCGTCTAAACTGTAGTCTTTAGCTTCAATAAATGCTGTTACTTCATGAATAGGCATGCCTACGCGTGTTAATTTATGTCGGTAATCTTCAAAGCCTTTTTCAATTAATATGCCATTTACTACTTCGCGAATTAACGCTGCAGTGATGTATTTTGTTTTAGATTTAAGCAAACGTTTCTCTGCTTCTTTTGCAGCTTTTTGTGCAAGCTCAGGAGGCACTTTTGCTTCTTTAATTAAAGAGTTAGCAATTTTATTTTGGTCAAATTCTTCTAAAGTGAAATGAGAAGTACGAACTATCATACCTTTTGGTGTAAAAACTCTTTTCTCCACACGGTCAGCTACGTCAAGAACCATTTTGCCTAAATCTGTGAGAAAATATTTTTTTACCTCAACATCGGCCTCAATTAAATCCGCTTTTAGAAGAAATTTTAAATGATAAGCAAAACGTCCCGCATCCCTGTTAGGATTCATTTTAAGACAATTCATCAATTCAGTATAAGAAAGAGCACCATTATCAAACAGTAAATTTAAAAGCTGCAGTCTGAGGGGTGAAGAAACAGCTTTTAAAACTTTAACGCCCCGTGCTCTATGTGGAAGAGTAACCATGACATTTTTCCCTCAACATGTTTAGACGCTTAAACTATAAGCGTATAGAGCTATAATTTAGCCGAGGTTCTATTTATATAGACTCTAAAGACAAGAAAAACCTATCCGTCAAAAGGCCTTTTTACCGTATAATAAATAACCCACAGTGCGCCCAGAAAGGCTCCCCTGCACAGCAGAAAGGTACTGCTCCATAAGACAGCATGGAAAACAATCTGACCAACCGAAAAACGAAAGCCAAACAGGAAAGCAGCATGTCAAGAAAAGCGGCAAGTCGCCTAAAGGCAAAAGGACGCGACTGAACCGCAATGTTAAACGGATACAAGGTTCAAGTCGGGTATACTAAATGCAAGTTTCCAATTCCCATTTTAAAGGGACAGAGGAAAATTACCCGAAACCTCTGACACAGAAACAACTGAAAAAGTTATGAGGCTTCAGTTGGCTATCACCAAACCTGTGAAATCTGTAGAAGAACCTATGGCAACGAAACAAAAGCAGAACCGACAACCGCACCTACCCATACATGGGAGTAACTGAGGAAACCCTAAAGGAAAACACCAAAAACGGCTATAACTCACGGAGCTTAAATATTTCCCATGGATTCGGAGTGCTCATAGTAGTCTGAGAGGGGCAATAACCCTCACATGGCGAAGGGACACAGTCAAAACGCACTAAAATCGAAAATGATTAGGGCGGAAAACCTCAATTGAAGCCAACAATGACGGCTTTAAAAAGAATCAAACAAAACTCGAATAAAAACAAGGAAGAAACCTTCACAAGACTCTACCGATACCTGCTACGACCAGACATATACTACACAGCCTACAAAAACCTCTACGCAAACAACAGAGCCGCTACAGAAGGCATAGACAACGGCACCGCAAACGGTTTTAGCAAACAAAAATAGAAGAAATTATAGCAATGCTAAAAAATGGAACCTACACGCCCAAAACTGTACGACGAATCTATAGAAAAAAACCAAACGGAAAACAACAACCCTAGGTATTCCAACATTTACCGACAAACTAATTCAAGAAGTCCTGCGTATGGTATTAGAAACTGTGTACAAGCCTGTTTTTTTAGAGTGCTCACATGGTTTTAGACCAAACAAAAGCTGTCACACTGCACTGGAAAGCATAAAATATGGGTTTAATGGTACACGATGGTTCATAGAGGCGGATATCAAATCTTGTTTTGACAACATTAACCATGCAGTCCTTATAGAATTAATCACAAAGAAAGTTAAAGATGCACGGTTAATCAAGTTGATTTACAAAATTCTCAAGCAGGTTACATAGAAGATTGGCAATATCACAAAACTTGCAGTGGAACGCCACAGGGCGGCATCGTTTCGCCAATACTTGCCAATATTTACTTGCACGAATTGGATAAATTTGTAATAAATACTCTAAAAACAAAATTTGACAGCCCAGCAGAACACGGATATACACCGCAATATCAAACACTTCAAGATCGACTAAGATACCTTCGGAAATGCATAAACAAATCAAAAGGCACAAAACAACAGCAACAACAATACATTGACAAGGCTAAAAGCACTCGTGAGCTATTACTTAAAACGCCCTCTAAATCTCAGACTGATAAGAAAATTGAGAGTGTTTATATTGGAATGATGGTGTAGTGTTTATGAGATTGGATTGTGGGTTGTCCAAAGTGTAAAAGTGAACATTCAGTAAAAAATGGTCATCATCATGGTAAACAGCGCTACAAATG
>JAITCR010000156.1 GCA_031282985.1 Nitrososphaerota archaeon
TCGTCGATTTTGTACTGTGAGAAATTTGGGTTCATAATTTTGAGCTGCTCCCAGTTTTGTGTGAGCGACAGAATGTTTTTGATGGTGATTTTGAAGGTCGCTGCCCTTCAAAAAGAAGGGCAGCTCAATTATATAAATGCGTTAACAAGGACAAACCGTCATTTCCATTGCACTTCAATGAAAGTTCACTTTTATGAGCTTTGTTTGGTGATGTTAAAGGTTTCGCATACTTGTTTTAGGGTGTGTCCTTTTTGTCTGTAAATTAAGACTATTTCTCGAAAATCACAACTGTAAGTCATACCAACAAATGAAAGTGTCTAAAATTTAAACTAGTCGGCTATAACAGTCTCTAACTGTTATTACACTAATTGCTATTATTGCTACTATTGTTGCAAATGCAGTACAAAAGAGAACTGTTTCTGTTGAGAGTTTTTGCTTTGGATTCTCTGTAGACGGTGTTATTGACTCATAAGGAAAATCAGTACCTACTGCGATTGCAGATATATGCGCTACTTCTTTTGTGTCGTCCCATAACCAAACTTGGATACCAACAACATTGCCCAGATACGTCTTGTCAAGATGCAACTGAATATTCCAACAAGGATACAATGCATTATCTTCCCTTGGTTCCATATGAAACTCAGCATCAACTGGGGAATCCAAAATAATAAAATCACTAACAACAACATCACCCACACCCCAAGAATAACCATAAGCATACTCTTTTGCAATGCCAATAGCTACCGTCTGAGACAACTTTACATCCTCAGTACCCACACTATAAGTATCCCAATTATTACCAAAAAGATAAGGTTGATTGTTTATAAACGTAAAAGCGAGTCCTTTACGTGTAACATCTATACCGTTAACAGTATAGATTCCCTTGACATATATAAAAGGCTCATTTATTGAAATTTCAAGTTTCACATTATCTGAGATTGCTGTTATGGGCTTTAACTCTTCAACATGCTATAGTAGGCCATTCAGTGTTTCCATGTATAAGGTATCTGAGTGCTTTTGATACCCACGAATTGTCTCTTTAATCACCATAAGGGGATCTGCTGGTTTTGACTGAACATAAAATGGTGAACCCTCAAGATTGATAGAACCTATGTTATTGCCATTAAATCGACAGAATACTATCAGATTACTTTCTGAAGAGCCGAGTGCGAACCTGATCTCAGCACCCTCGCTATAGCGTTCTAAGTCATAACTTTGGCAGAACTCGATATTAACTGTGTACTTTGAAGTGTCAACTCCAAATACATCTTCTAAGAAAGATAACATTGTATCTTGATAAGCCTGTTGATTATCATCGGTAGATGCTGTAACGCATTGAGCAAAAGAAATAGTAGCCGATAACAATATTGCAAAAAATATTGCTATCATGCATTTTTTTGTTGATGTTTTCACTTTTTCTCAGACCCCCAACTGTCATAGACCTATTATGGGCAACCTCCGAAAACTCACGTTTTACGCTTCAAACCGATAAAAACAAAGTAAATACAACAGCTGTCCCATACAAATTTCCCCACTACACCTTTACTACACATTATGCCCTTGATAGTTAAGAGGTTTTCGGAGGCTGCCTTTAGTGTGGCTATTAATTGCTAAACTTACAGTAAGCTATTGTGTGTTTCATTGTTTGTTTATGTACTTATTACTTTTTAGGGGTTGTTTGCAGAAAACATATCAGCTGCTGTAGTCTTCATTAGTATAGATGTCTTTCTCTGTTAAGTCTTCGTCGTATAATGTGCGTCCAACTGATGATTGGTTAAAGGATATTCTAAAACATACAAGTGAAGAGGATAGTCAGATAGTTGCTCGTGTTAGTCAGGATAGTTTGTGTGTTATTTGTAAGGGTGCTCGTAGTCTTTGTGGTAAATCTCGTTGTCCAATAATGGTTAAAATGCATCATTTCAACAAGAGTATTCCTTTGTTATCTAATCAGGATATTGCGGGTATGTCTCCGCCTAGTGTGTTTATCGGCAGAGTTGGTTATCCTAATGTTTACGTTGGTCCTCTTGTTCCACCTGTTAGCGAGGATACTAGCATTTATGATCTGCCTGAGCAGTGGTTTGGTAAATCTATTGACGAAATTGTGGGCTTTCGTTCCTTGCTGGTGCGTGGTAAACATAGAGTTAATGTGACTAATGTTAATACGGCTGGAAAAATTCTTGATGCTACTCGTGAATTAGCATTAGCAGATAACAGTGTAAATATGGAGTTAAATTTAACTAAAAAACCTCAGGGACCACTTTTTTTGGATGATGATGTACAACCATTTGGGCCTTCTGCTCCTATTCGCGATATGCATGTTGGTACTGCTCGTTATGAACGACGTATAGAGAAGGCTTATTATGACACTGACCTCAAATCCACTAATGCAGTGCTAGACCTTTATGCTGACGGTGTTATTGTTACCAAAATCCAGAAAGCTTTTAGCGTCGGAGCATTTGGAGTTGAAAAAAACCGCCGTTTAGTTCCTACACGTTGGAGTATAACAGCTGTTGATGATATAATATCTAAAAATCTTCGGGAACAGGTTAAAACTTTCCCTGAGATAAATGAATACAGAGTTTATGAATCCGTTTATCTTGATAACGTATTTGAAATTTTAATGATCCCTGGACAGTATAACTATGAATCTATGGAAGCATGGTATCCAGGAACTGTTTGGAACCCCGCTGGCAAAAACGTTGCCATATTCTCCGACTGGGAAGGCAATAATGGACGTACAACTTATGCAGCAATCGGCGGTTGTTACTACTCCGCGCGACTGGCAACCTGTGAGTTACTAATTAAGGAGCGTCGGCAGGCAACGGTGGTTGTGCTTCGTGAAGCACGCCCCGGCTATATAATGCCAATTGGTGTTTGGCAAGTTCGAGAAAATGTGCGAAATGCTATGCGACAAAAACCCTTCCACTTCAAAACGTTGCCTGAGGCTCTTAAGCATATTAGTACAAAGTTTGAGATTCCTCTGGGCAGATGGATAAGGCAGAGTGAAATTTTGAAGCGGGAGCTTTATCAGAAAAAAATGTCTGCCTTTTTTAGCTAACAAACTCTAAATATTTTAACGCGGTTACATTAGTATGCCAGTTACTATTCTTTACAAGTTTAGTCAACCCTTCGCAGTTTTACCTAAACAGGCGTATTTGTGGTGTACAGATTTCTCACCTATGGATCCTAAACTTTTAGGGTATATAATTTCTGAACGAAAAGTTACCCCTATATCTGAGAGACTAATACTTTTAACAGACCTTTTACACACCCCCCAAAACACTATTGAGAAACAAAAACTGGTACACCTATACCCAGACAAGTTAAGCTGGGTTTTAACACACATAACTGGACCAACAAAACACTCCCAATTTCGCTACGAAATCATAACAAACCCAAATGGCTGCCACCTAAACTATGAAGCATTACACATAGAACAAGAAAAAGACACAATGACCTCAGAAGAAAAACTGCAACTTACAAAAACACTTTGTAAAAAAGACTCAGACATGTGGCAACTCTTAGCAACAGCAATGGAACAAGAACTAAACAACCACAGACCATAATTGTTGTAATACAATAGTAGATCTTAGGCGTAATTTAGTTTTTTATGGTGAATAACTACAGGTTAAGATAGAAATTCTGCCAAAAACATACAATCAACAAAAAAACATGTTCACCATTAACAACATATTAACCA
>JAITCR010000169.1 GCA_031282985.1 Nitrososphaerota archaeon
CAAGAAAAACCCTATGCTTCTCAAAATCCCTTCAGATGCACAAACAGTCATTGGGCTGTGTATAAACGTGAAAATCTTCAAACGACCACTAACAACATAAACTAATGCCGAACACTACCAGTTTTGTGCTAATAAACGGGATGAAAAGGGTCATTCAGAGCACACGTTTGAGTTGTATCTTAAAAAGCATCACATCAAACATATTCTTTGCAGAGTAAAGTATCCTCAGACTAATGGGAAACTAGAAAAGTTTCGTGGTCTTTACAATATTCATCGGTTTAGGTTTGTTGTTTGGCTGATTTTGTTGTTTGGTATAATGGCAGGTTTCATGGGGCTTTGAATTTGTGGGAGGCTGAGACTTCTGATATGGCGTTTGTTAAGCGTTTGTGGCTTGAGGTATGGTTGGGTATAGCGGTCAAACAGTTTGGGTGGTAAGAGTAACGAATCGCGATACATGTTTTTAGAGGGGTGAAATTATTTTCGTAAAAGACACAAAGCCAAAAATACCGCAAAGTATATGACTTTGGCTTAAGCGATACCTGATATGCAGCCAAGCGAGAAAAGGTTAGAACAGTTAAAGGAAGAGGAAAAAAGGACAACGCTCATTCTGAAAAAGGATGAACGTGATTTTGTTGACCGATTAATCAGAGAAGGTAAAGAATCTGGAATTAAACAGTTGATCTCCAAAATGCTTGATGTATATCGTAGCATGATGATTTACGACTGGCGTTTTCCAGGTGAATATTATTGTGGCATAAGCCGTGTTGCATTCGTAAACGTAGAGTTACTTAGTATTCTAATTCAAAATATACCAAAAGAAAAATTGTATGATACTGGTAAAAAAATAGGTGATGCTTTAAAAGTTTCGATGGAAGCAACAATTGGCGTTGACGCTTTTAAACAGAAAAATTGGGAGGCTATATTCACAAGATTATCCATACAGGGATTTGGTTATTTTTATTTAAAAGACAAATACCTGCTCCTTAAGACTCCCTTTCTTAACGATGTTTTACTTTGGGAAGGCATACTCGAGGGTCTATTTGACATAACATTGGAAACTAAAAATTTCGTTCCACCACTTGTTTTTGAGATAAAACCTACTGTTTGAAATAGTAATGGTTCCTTGTTTTTTGAATAGTTAAATATTTTGGAAACAGGTTTATATGTAAGAAATCTATGTGGTGTCTTCCAGTGATATATGATGAGGGATTGTGTTCATACAAGGCGATTGCCTTCATTCAGTTTAACTGTACAAATTTCAGCATAAGCATTTTACCGTTTTGTTATTTAGAATTAGGCGCAAATCTCTTCAGACGTATTTTGTCACTAAACAAAAAGCCCTCTTTAGGGTACACTATAAAACTAGGTGAAAAAATTTATGGATAAAATAAAATTTGCAATACCAAAAGGTTCTCTACAAAAAGCAACCTCTGAATTCTTTGCAAAATCAGGATACAAACTCGGTACAATGGAACGTACATATCGTCCAACATTTAACGACCCTCAAATAGAAATTAAAGTCCTAAGACCTCAAGAAATTCCCATATTCGTAAGTGAAGGTTTACAAGACATAGGTATCACTGGTGAGGATTGGGTAAAAGAAAACCGTGCAGATGTCGAAATTTTACAGAATCTAGAATATGGAAAAATTCGTCTTGTCATAGCTGTTCCCAAAGATGTTGCCCAAAAAAACATGAACGAATACATGGAATACATTTGGAGCCAAGGTAAAAACTTCCGCATTAGTACTGAATATCTAAACATTGCCTCCGAGTACCTTAAAGCACAGCCAAACTACAAAAAGCGCTTCGGTAATCAAGATCCATTAATAGTTACTCCGTGGTGGAAAAAAGGTGATAATTCAAAAACAAAACTTTTCCTCTCATTTGGTGCAACTGAAGCTAAACCACCCGAAAACTCAGACTGCATCATGGATGTAACCGAAACTGGCACAACAATTGAAGCAAATAACCTCAAAATAATTGATACTGTTCTATACTCAGCGGCTACTTTAATTGCCAACAAGAAGGCCCTTGAAGACCCTGAAAAACGAGAAAAAATCTACGATATTGTTGCATTGCTTAAAGGTGTTGTTGATGGTCAGAAACGAATACACATATTTGTTAACGTAAAGAAAGAAAACTTGCATACTGTGCTAACAGAGCTGCCTGCACTGAAAAATCCTACAGTTTCACCGCTCGCAGATGACACTTGGGTTAGTGTGAACACGGTTATTGAAAAAGACAGTCTAATTGAGCTCTTGCCAAAAATTCGTAAAATCGCTCAAGGTCTAGTTGTATATGAGCCTCGACAGGTGTTAGCGCTAGATGAAATAGCGTGGAGAAAAGAGTGTCAATGCAACCCAAAATAGTTAAACAATGGACAACTCAAACGTTACCATCAGACTGGTTTAAACCCCAACAGGCATATCAAAAAGACACGGTACATCTGGAGGAAACTGTTAAAGCCATAATTAGTCAAATACGTAAAAATGGTGATAAGGCACTTATAGAATTTGCAGAAAGATTCGACAAAACAAAACTAACTCTGCTAACTCTAAAAGTGTCAGCTGAGGAAATTAAGGAAGCCTACAGTAAAGTTACGCAGTTACAAATAGATGCTTTACAGTTTATGAAACAACGGGTCGAAACCTATCAGAAACAACAGTTACAAACAGAAAGCCACATGGACATTGATGGTATAACAATAAAAACAGTTTTTTGTCCTCTGGAAAGTGTAGGTTGTTATGTTCCAGGGGGACAAGCTGCTTACCCAAGTACAGTTGTTATGACAGCCGTTCCAGCTAAAATTGCTGGCGTAAAACGCATAGTAGTGTGTTCACCTTCAGACGCAGAAGGCAAAGTGAATGCGTTAGTTCTTGTTGCTTCAGACATCTGTGGTGTAGATGAAGTTTACAAGGTAGGTGGAGCCCAAGCTATTGCCGCTTTAGCTTATGGTACACAAACAATAAAAGCTGTCCACAAAATCGTTGGACCTGGAAGTAAATATGTAACCACTGCAAAGATTTTGGTTTCTACAGATGTTGCTATTGATATGCCTGCTGGT
Source organism: Nitrososphaerota archaeon (assembly GCA_031282985.1). Taxonomy (GTDB): domain Archaea; phylum Thermoproteota; class Bathyarchaeia; order Bathyarchaeales; family Bathycorpusculaceae; genus Bathycorpusculum. Next base: position 3,067 of record JAITCR010000169.1, read on the forward strand.
CCAAGCGAAGTGCTGATTTTAGCTGATGAAACCGCAGACCCACGGTTGGTGGCATTTGACATGGTTTCACAGGCTGAACACGGAACTGACAGTGTTGCAGGATTAATTACGACTTCTGAACAGATAGCAGAGGCTGTTCAGAAATATTTGGCAGAAATTACCGTTTCAACTGAACGGAGTGAAAAAATTTCTGAGGCACTTAAAAAATATGGGTTCATAATTACATGTGATGATATTGAAGAAATGGTAAAGTTGTCTAATCAGTTTGCACCTGAACATTTGGAAATTATAACAAAAAATGCTAATAACCTCTCAGAAAAACTAATTGCAGGTTTAATTCTTCTTGGTCCTTACAGTCCAGTTCCACTTAGTGATTATGCAAGTGGAACTAATCACGTCTTGCCCACAGGAACATTCGCGCAATCATTTTCAGCGTTAGGCGTGTTTGACTTTTCACGCCGCGTCAGTATAGTGGAATGTTCCAAATCAGGTTTAGAGAAAACAAAAAACAACATAAAAATACTCGCCGAAGCAGAAAACCTTCCCAATCACTACAAAGCATTAGCCGCGAGGTTCCAATAATGAATGAGCTATACAGCAAATGGTTAGAACAGAAAAAATTGAAACTACAAACAATCGACTGCTACTCTGCAGGTGTTACACCTGAAAAATTAGCACAACAACTAAATGTAGATATTTCTAAAATTGTAAAATTAAACTTTAATGAGAACATTTTTATCAACCGTAGCCGTCAAACATTTTTGCTTAAACAGGTTGCAGATGAAATTGATTTACGTATGTATCCTGAAGATGAAGTGCAAAAACTAGTTGAGAAGCTAACGGAATACCTGAATATTCCTGAGGACTATATAGTTATTGGTAATGCAGGCGATGAATTGCTTGACCGCATTATACGTATTTTCGTCGAAAAAGACGATATTGCTCTCTCGTTTGAGCCCTCTTTTGTAATTCCCCAATTATGCGTAAAGCGCCAAGAAGGTGAATACGTCAAAGTGCCTCTGAAGAACAATTTTCAGCTTGACGTACCTGCTATGCTGGCTCTTTTTTCAGAAAAAACACATTTGCTTTATCTATGTTCACCTAACAACCCAACCAGTAACCAAATGAACCCAGAAGACATAGAAATTTTGGCTAAAGCTTTCCCTGGTATTGTCATTTTAGATGAAGCATATAGTGAATTCGCCAATTACTCTTTTACGTCACGTATTCGTGAATTTCCAAACATGATTATTCTGCGAACTTTTTCTAAAGCTTTCGGACTTGCCATGTTACGCCTTGGATACGCAGTTGCTAATCCTGAAATTGCAGAAATTTTAACAAAAAAAGCACCTCAGCCTTATCCAGTGAGTGGATTTACCATTCGGATGGGTATTAAAATGTTGGAAAACATAGATATTATGCAGACAGCAGTTGCAGCTTTGACGACAGAACGGGGAAAATTCATAAAGGCATTAAATCAAATAGAAGGTGTACAAGCGTTTGATTCACAGGCTGACTTTGTACTCATTAACACAAAGTTACCTGCGGATTTAGTATACGAAAAGCTGCTCAAACATGGCGTTATGCTCAAAAAATGGGGCAAACTCCTGCAGTATGAGAACTGTTTTCGTGTAACCGTTGGTTTGCCTGAAAGTAACGCTAAATTAATCGAGGCACTAAAACAACTAAATGAGGAATAACAATGCGAATTGAAGAAGTCTACCGTAAAACCAAAGAAACTGACATAAAAGTGAAAATAAATCTTGATGGTGAAGGCAAAGCAGTTATCAACTCTGGTGTCCCCTTTCTAAATCATATGTTAACAAGTTTTGCCACACATAGCCTGATTGACATCGAAGCTAGTGCCAAGGGTGACCTAGTGCATCATTGTATAGAAGATCTAGCCATCGGATTAGGTGGAGCCCTAAACAAAGCTTTGGGTACTCGTGAAGGCATTGCACGTTTTGGCAACGCAACTGCCCCCATGGATTGCTCATTAGCTGTTGCTGCTGTTGACTTAGTTAAGCGTCCATACTTCATGATTAATCTTAAATTTAAGGGCCGAAAAGTAGAAGAAATGCAGATAGAAGACATCAACCATTTTTATGAGTCTTTAACAAACTCGTTACAAGCTAATGTACACCTGTTCATAATGTATGGCAGTAATGATCATCATAAAGCAGAAGCTGCAACCAAAGCTTTCGCGCTGTCGTTGCGTCAAGCAGTTACAGTTGATTCTCGCCGTAAAGGTATACCCAGCTCTAAAGGCGTAATCTAATGACAAAAGCTGTCATTTTTGACTATGGCGTAGGTAACCTGTTAAGTCTTAAATGTGCTTTAGAAAAAGCTGGGGTTAATGTTTCTATTGGAACTTCGTGGCAGGATTTATCAGAGGCTGATGCCATGATTCTTCCAGGTGTAGGTAGTTTCACGCCTGCAGTAAAAAAACTTGAATGCGTTAGAGAGGTCATACACGCTAAAGTTGCAGAGGGTGTACCTTTATTGGGTATTTGTCTTGGGTTGCAACTGTTTTTTGAAGAGAGCGCGGAAGGTTCTGGTGTTGGTTTGGGTTTTTTTAAAGGTAAAGTTATACGTTTACAGGGTGACTTGAAAATTCCACATGTCGGTTGGAACACAATTAGTTTTGCTAACTCCTGTGAACTCTTTGATGGAATAGCAGATAGTGCATATGTGTATTTTGTGCATTCATTTTATTCAGTGCCAACTGATGAAGGGGTTGTTTGTACTAAGACTACTTATGGTACAACTTTTGCGTCTGCTGTGGCTGACAAGAATGTATTTGGTCTTCAGTTTCACCCCGAAAAATCGGGTGATATAGGTTTACAGATTTTACGTAACTTTGCTATAATGGTAACAAGGTAATCAAGTATGCAGTTGATTCCAGCAATAGATTTAATGAATAGTAAAATTGTACGTTTAATTCAGGGAGAAGCTAAATCTGTCAAAATTTATGACAATTTTGGTGGGCCTGTAAAAGCTGCAAAACGTTGGTGTGATGAAGGTGCAGATAAGCTTCATATTATTGATCTTGATGCTGCATTTGGTCAAGGTAATAATCATTCAGCGATAGCAGAAATCACTAAAAACATTAATATACCCATTCAGGTCGGTGGAGGTATACATAGTTTTGATATTGCCGAAAAACTTTTTGGTATCGGTATCACACAAGTTCTGCTTGGTTCATTAGCATTTAAGGACTTCTCGACTATAACGCGATTACAAGATAAATTCGGTAAAGAATCCGTTGTTGTTGCACTTGATAACAGGAATGGTTGGATAATGATTGACGGTTGGCAAACGACAACTAACACGACCCTTAAGAATGCACTTGACAAATTTACTAAACTGGGTGTGAAACATTTTCTAGTTACATCAATAACTCGTGACGGTTCGCTTAATGGTCCAGATCTTGAAACTCTCTCTGAGGCTGTTAAATGTTCCAACGCTAAAATTTTGGCGGCTGGTGGAATAGGTTGCATAGATGATCTTGTTAATCTTAAAAAAGTTGGTGTAGAAGGTGCAGTTATTGGTAAAGCTCTTTATGAAGGGCGCTTCACATTAAAAAATGCTATTAACAGTATGGAAGTTTAACTTATGACGCTTGCAAAACGTATTATTCCTTGTTTGGATGTTGATCACGGAAAAGTAGTCAAGGGAATCAATTTTTTGCAACTTAAATGTGCAGGTGATCCAGTGGAAATGGCAAAACGTTATAGTGACGAAGGCGCTGATGAACTTGTTTTTTTAGATATCACTGCTTCACATGAAAAACGTGACATTACGCAGCAGTACGTGGAAGGTGTAGCTAAAACAATCAATATCCCATTTACTGTAGGTGGTGGAATTCGCAACGTAGCAGACGCAAGAAATGTTTTGTGCAGTGGTGCTGATAAAGTTTCAGTTAACACAGCTGCTGTAGAAAGGCCTCAGGTGATTACAGAGTTGTCAGATGTTTTTGGACAACAATGTATAGTTGTCGCTATTGATGCTAAGCGTAACCTGTATCCGTCTGAAGGTAAGATTACTGTTCAAACAAGTGAGGGGCCTGTATGGTTTGAAGTTATTACTTATGGGGGTAGAAAAACCACAGGTATTGACGCTGTTGCGTGGGCCCTGCAAGCAGAGAAGCTGGGTGCAGGTGAATTTCTGGTCACATCCATGGATAAAGATGGTACTGAAAACGGTTTTGATGTTGAACTAACACGGGCAATATCGGAACATGTACCTATTCCAGTTATTGCAAGCGGCGGTGCAGGATTGCCTCAACACTTTGTTGACGTTTTTACTGCAGGTAAAGCAGATGCAGCATTAGCTGCTTCAGTGTTTCATTATAACAAGTATCCTTTACAAATGGTAAAGAATTATTTGCGTAAAACAGGGGTGACAATAAGGCAATGATAACTCAAGAGATGCTTACAAAACTTGATTTTGGTAAAGGTAATGGTTTAATCCCTGTCATAGTTCAAGACGTAAACACAAAAACTGTTCTGATGCTTGCGTATGTAAACAAAGAAGCTTTGGATTTAACTTTAAAGACTGGTAAAGCAACATATTGGAGTCGTTCTCGTAACGAAATATGGATTAAAGGCGAAACTAGTGGTCACACACAAAAAATCATTGAAGTCTCAACCGACTGTGACTACGACACAATACTTTATGTTGTTGAACAAAAAGACAATGCGTGTCACACTGGCTCGTATAGCTGCTTCTTTAACAAGTTAAAGTAACCGTAATATCCAATCTTTTTATTTTTTGGTCCCAATAATAGATTTGATTATATCTACCTATTGCTGGATAGTTTTGGTCTTCGTATATTATGTCTAGTTTTAGTCCGTGTTGTCTGTTTTGTTTTGTAGTTGGTTCCATATTGTTTGTGATGTGTCGTCTGGTTGCCATATGCCCCATATGTGGTCGTTTGGGTGTCGTATGCCCCATCCGTAGTTTTGATGTAGAATTAGTGCTGCTTCAATTTTGGTGGTGTCATAAAACATTTTAGTTTGGGTGGTGTATAATTATCATTGTGCGAGTTAATGTTTATGACATCAAAAACCCTAACAAAATGCCCCTACTGTGACAGCGATAAAGTATCAAAAAACGACCACAGCAAAGCAGGCAAACAAGTCTACAACTGCAACAACAAACCTGCACACACAAAAACTTTACAGAAACCTACACAAACAAAACCTACCAACCTGACATACGAAATCAAGTTCCAAAAATGGCAGTAAAGGGTACAGGAACACGAGCCACAGCACACATACCGGGCATCTCTAAAGACACCGTTACGGCCATTTTAAAAAAACACAAAACTGGCCCTGGAAAATAAACCCTATTTATCTTCAAACGCATCAAAATTTAGAAATTGATGTTGTTTGGACTGATCGTGTTGAAGTTGAAGCTATGGAGATGGATGAAACATGGTCTTTTATCCATAATAA
>JAITCR010000015.1 GCA_031282985.1 Nitrososphaerota archaeon
TTGATACTTTATCGCTGCCACAGTAGGGGCATTTTATTAGGGTTTTTGATGTCATAAACATTAACTCGCACAATGATAATTATACACCACCCAAACTAAAATGTTTTATGACACCACCCTTTTTGTTGGTAGTGTCATAAGTTAAATGGTTATGTGGTTCTTTGTCGAAGAGCCAAAAGGAATTGGTTAATTCATCGGCGTTTTTGAGCATAAGATGAGTTTTTGAAATCAAGTACTTTCACTGACCATCAGTCAACACTAATTAAAATAATTCGTGACACCACCCTTTTATTATTGTAATTATTATAACTTTGATTGTTTTTCTAATAGTCTACACGTGTTTAAGAAAAAAACGATCCAGACATCGAAAAAAGAGGATTGAATAATGAAACAGACAAAGATGTGTATAGTAATTGTGGTATTGTTGTTATTAGTTGGATCAATAGTAGCTACAAGTTGTGTTACGCTTAACAAAGTGAAAGAGGAACAGAAACCGTTCTATATTGGTGTTACGTATTGTGGTAATTCATTTCAAGAGGCAAAAGAGCTTATTGACAAAGTAAAAGATTATACCAATATTTTTATTGTACCTTATCACGCTTTTCAAGGTACCGATGATATAGATGAAATAGGGGCATATGCGATTGCCTCAAATTTAAAATTTGCGTTTTCTAGCAGTAGTACTGGTGCTATCTACAGTAAATTGTTTGGTGATGCAAAAGAAAAATTGGGTGAGAATTTTGCTGGATTGTATTATCAGGATGAGCTTGGGGGGGAAAATGCTTGATGGCTATGTTGACTTGGGAAATATAGCTATCCAAAGTGAAATGGGAACTTCACATCCACTTGTTATAAAAGCTGCAGGTGGAGCAATTATCACTAATACTGACCCAATGATTGACTATACTACACATCATCCTGATGGTGCAATTACTGTTTCAAATGGTAGTACAATTGTTACGTATTATCCTAACAGAACAACCACGTTATTTGAAGTAGAAAATAACAATTTTTATACAATTGCAAATGGTACAGAATACTTATCACAAATACCCTCATCTTATGATCTGGTTTCAAAACGAAATCCCATTCAAAATTGTGATGATGCTGCTAAAGCATTTATGAATAAGAATGAGGCATTGCTTGAAAGCATAAATAAAATACAAATAAATCAAAAGGATCTTTTGGTTTTTACAGCTGATTATGGTCTTTACTGGTGGGACTACAAAAGCGGCTATGACATGGTGCTTGCGGAGTTAGGCTGGAACAACTCTATAACACAAGAAATAGGATTGGTCAGGGGGGCGGCGACTCTTCAAAGTAAAAGTTGGGGCACTATACTCACTTGGAAATACACCCAACCACCGTATCTCGCAGACGGAAACGAAATGTTTGAACAAATGAAAACCTCCTACGACGCAGGAGCTGAGTATGTGATAATTTTTAACTACTCTGAAGACCCTGCAAACCCTAATACTTTGCAAGAGGAACATTTCCAAGCTTTGGAACGTTTTTGGAATGATGTAGTCCAAAACCCAAAAATAAAGCACGGTGGCATTAAAGCTGAAGCTGTACTGGTTTTGCCTCAAAACTACGGCTGGGGCATGCGACACCCAAACGACCACATATGGGGCATATGGCAACCCGACGACATATCACAACAAATATGGAACCAACTACAAAACAAACTAGACAAACACGGACTAAAATTGGACATAGTTTTTGAAGACCCAAACTACCCAACCACAGGAAAATACCCCACCACCTACTACTGGAACCAAAAATCCTAATCTCAGACTGCGCAACAACCCCAACAAAATTCGCCAAGACTACAACATGTAGCGGTATACAAATAGATGTGTCTTTTCCCGACAAAACTGGAAAACAAAACAGGACACATTAAGTAAACGTAAACTCTATTTTCTTGACGAAATGGGCATGAATGTTGGTATTGTGCCTCTCTATGGTTGGGGCGAAAAATCTGATCGAGCAGCTGATTATGTGCTTGATATGCGCTTTAAGCGTGAATCATTGATTGCTACGCTTAGTTTGGAGGGCATTAATGCGCCTATGACATATAAGGGTACGTTAAATGGTGATTTGTTTGGGTTTTATGTTGTAAATGTGCTTGCACCTACGCTTAATGAGGGTGATGTGTTGGTTTTGGATAGTTTGTCTGTTCATAAGGTTAAGGGTGTGCTTAGACCGTTGTGGGATAAGGGGGTGTGGATTGTGTTTTTGCCTGTGTATTCGCCTGATTTGAATCCGATTGAGCTTGTTTGGTCTAAGATGAAGATGATGATTCGGAAGTTGCGGACTAGAACTGAAGCGGAGTTACAAGTTGCGTTGACAAAAGCTATCGAGTGGATTACGTCTGATGATATTAAAGGATATTTTAAGCATTGTGGATATGCATCAATTTAAAATCACATTGCTATGTTATGTTTGTAGTGTTATTTTGCACTATTTTAACAAGTTTCTATCAATAGCTGTAGATTGGATTGCATGTAAATTCAGTGTAATAGGGGGAAAATGTTTTGTTACATTCAATTTTGAATTAGTCAAGAAATAATTCTAGACAGAAAAATGCTGTAGCTCTTTAAATAATTTTGTCGCAAAGCCTCGTGTGCAGGTTTTGTTGTTGCAGTTGTATACTTGTTTGCCTGCTTTGCTGTGACCATTTTTGGATACTTTATCGCCACCACAGTATGGGCATTTTATTAGAGTTTTTGGTGTCATAAATGTTAACCCGTGCAATAGTAATTACACACAACCCAAACTAAAATGCTTTATGACATCACCGAAATATTTAAGCCAGAAACAGCACGTAGAATATCTTGTTTTGCACTTTTTTATGCTGTTGAAATCTTCGTGCAACATAGAGCTTTTATAACAATTGACCCATTGTAATTTGACCGATAAGTGCCAATAAGTTATGTTTGCAGAAAATGTAAAAAGATTTACTCAAAAACAGAGTACACCCAAAATAGATTCTGCCCTACCTGTGGTTCTTTTCTGTTGATGACATTCACTAAAGATCCAATGGATGTACCAGCTGTTCAAAGAGAAAACAACTGTGAAAAAGGGGATAAAGAAAAATGGTCTCTGTTTAGAGCGGCTGAAAGTCTGCGAAAAAGAATAGGACAAGCAAAAGAATATCAAGTTATAACTGAAAAAGAAAGCGAACCGCAAAGTTCACCTGTATTTGAAAACTGGTTGTGGCGTTCTGATTATGATGAAGCCTTAAAGTTTGAAAAACAATTACTCAAACAGTACAAAGGCAAAACTCTTGAAGAGGCATTACCAGGCAAGATACTTTCAAACGAACAGGGACAATGCTATAAAATATCAACATCATGCATTACCAAATTAAAAACAGCCAATTATGAAGAAAGCAAACAACTCTTGGTATCTGATCTTAAAGTACTTCCCGGTATAGGACCAGTAAGTGAGCAATTACTAAAAAAACAAGGCTACACAACAGTAGAAGACCTAACACGTCATCCTAAATGGAAAAAACAAGCCTATGACTATATGAAACTGGTTGACACAAAAGAAACTAGCTCAGTCCAGAAATGGCTATGGCAACGCCTTCCAAAATCCCATCCCTTATTGCACTATTTAGCAGGATTTTGCCAAGACCAAAACTTTGCAATTGTGGACATTGAAACCTTGGGATTATCAGAGCGACCAATAATTTTACTAGGCGTAGCTAAACCAACAAAGGATCACATTTGTACAACTCAATTTCTTCTAAGAGACATCCCCGATGAACCAAGCGCCATATGGGCATTAATCACTCAACTAGACCCAAACATATCACTAATTACATACAATGGAAAAAGCTTTGACATTCCATACATTAAACAAAGATTAGCCTACTATGGCATAAACGGCTACATAGACAACATAAACTTTGATATCCTACATTTTACAAGACGCGCACTAAAACCCAAACTCACCGACTGCAAATTAGAAACAGTAGAAAAATATCTCGGCATAACAAGAGACATCAACATACCAGGTGCTTTAGTTCCTCACTTCTATGACACATATCTGCGAACACAAAATGTAGGACCACTTGTACCAATAGTCGAACACAACAGACAAGATTTACTAACCCTTAGCACCCTATTTTCCAAGCTCTACGAGGAATGGACGATTGATAGAGGAATTCATTAAAAACATCAAGCAATCTGGCTCTTATAAAAGACAAATTGTGCACATAGAAGAACTACCTGCACATAACGCCATCTTTAGCGAGCTTGAAGAACCTCTACCAGAAAACCTGCAAAACATTTTGATAAACCGAAAAATCCAATTCTACTTACACCAAGCACAAGCAATTAACAAAGCTATATCCGGAAAGAACGTCGTTATAACTACCCCAACAGCTTCAGGCAAAACCTTAGCCTTCAACATTCCCGTCTTAAATACGCTAACAAGGGATAAAAAAGCAACAGCACTCTACATCTACCCCACCAAAGCATTAACAAATGACCAACTAAAAGTCCTAAAAGAATTAGAAAAAGAGAGCAAAATAAAAGCAGACCCTAACATCTACGATGGCGACACACCACAACATCAACGAGCAAATATACGAGAAAACTCTCGAATCATCCTCACAAACCCCTATGGTCTACATCAATACCTCCCACGACATGATTTATGGCGTATTTTTCTTCAAAACCTAAAATTCATCGTAATAGACGAAGCACACATTTACCGTGGAGTATTTGGCTCAAATGTAGCAATGGTAATAAGACGATTACTAAGAATCTGCAATTATTACCACGCAAATCCTCAAATAATTCTCTCTTCAGCAACCATTGCCAATCCGCAAGAACACGCTCAAAAACTCACTGGAAAAGAATTTGAAATAATATCAGACGATGGCTCACCAAGAGGAAAAAAATCATTTATTTTTTGGAACCCCCCCTTCATAGGATCAGCCAACACCATCCGACGATCCACTCACCAAGAAACCAAAGACCTCCTAACACTTAATGTGCTACAAAAATTACAAACTCTTTGTTTCACAACCTCACGGCAGATGGCTGAACTAATCACCCGATGGACCAAAGAAGACCTTAGAAAGTCTAAGCAGGATAATGTTGTTACAGCGTATCGTGCAGGTTATTTACCTCAAGAACGCCGTGACATAGAAAACAGACTAAAGAGTAAACAGTTAATTGGTGTAGTCTCAACTAACGCGTTGGAGCTTGGGATAGATATAGGGTCTCTTGATTCTGTTATTATCTCAGGATACCCTGGAACGGTTATTTCAACTTGGCAACAGGCAGGACGCGCAGGTAGAAGCAACGCTGATTCTCTTGTTACATTAGTTGCTTTTCAAAATCCTCTTGATCAATATTTTATGAAGCATCCTGTTGATTTTTTTGGAAGACCACATGAGCAAGCAATTATAAATCTACATAACCTATGCATCACCTTAGGCCACATCATGTGCGCAGCAAGTGAGTTACCAATAAATGATGAGAGTGATAAACAATTTTTCCCCGAATTACTTACACTAAGCATTCAAGCCTTAGAACAAGAAAAACTAGTCAGAAACACGCCTCGGGGTTGGGTTTACTCAGGAACGGCAAGAACAGCTGAAATGGTTAATCTGACAAACATTTCCAGTAAAACAGTCACTGTTCTTTGTAATGGAAAACTGCTTGAAACCCTAACTTTAAACAAAGCATATGAAGAAGCTCACATTGGAGCAGTTTTACTACATCAAGGTGAAACTTTTATCTGTGAAAGTTTAAACCTCGACCCGCTAATCGCTAATGTAAAGAAAAAAGATGTTGATTATTATACAGAAGCGCTAAAAGATGTTGAGGTAACGATTGCTAAAACCTATGAAAAAAGCGACAAGGGTATAACGGTGGGGTTGGGTGAACTGTTAATCACTGAAAGTTACCACACATACCTTACAAAAACAGGTGACACAGTTATCAACAGGACACCGCTTGATTTACCGCCGTTGACTTTTTCAACTGTAGGCTTATGGTTTATCGTTCCAGGTAACATTAGAGAAGTCATAGACGATCAAGGTCTTGATTTTAATGGCGGTCTTCACGCAGTTGAACATGCCATGATCGCAATGTCGCCTATTTTTGCAATGTGTGATCGATGGGATATTGGAGGCTTATCAACATCACTACATCCAGACACAAATGCGTCAACAATTTTCATCTACGATGGCTTTGAAGGCGGTATTGGCATCTCAGAAACACTGCATTCAAAAATAAAGCAACTATGGGAAAAAACTTTGGAACTCATAAACACGTGCGAATGTAAAGAAGGATGCCCCTCATGTATATATTCGCCAAAATGTGGTAGTGAAAATGAACCTTTAGACAAAAAAGTGGCTATCATCATACTAAAGGAGATGTTAAAATTACATGCTGCTAATTATAGAACAGCAAGAAAGAGGAGAGTGTAATCTATGAAGCTCTTACACCTATCTGATCTTCATATTGGTAAAATTGTGCATGGCTACTCAATGCTTGAGGAGCAAAAAAATGTTTTTCAACAAATAATCAACTATATACAGTCTGAACAAGTTAACGCTGTAGTCATCGCAGGAGATATTTATGATCAATCTATACCAAGAAATGAGGCTATACGTGTCTTTGATGATTTTTTAACTGAGCTTGCTCAAAAAAATGTGCCAGTTCTGCTTATTGCAGGTAATCACGATTCACCCGATCGAATTTCCTACGCAAACCGCCTACTAACTGATAAACAATTGTTTCTCTTAGGTTCATTTAATGGCAGTCTGCAAAAGGTGACTTTAAAAGATGAGTATGGCGAAGTAAATTTCTGGCTGTTACCCTTCATCAAACCCTTATCCGTACATGATTTTTTTGAAGAACACTCAATTGAAAGTTACGACGCCGCATTAAACGCGGTAATTAGAACCGCTGACATTGACTATAATACACGTAATGTGCTTGTGTCTCACCAATTTTTCACAAAATCTGGTGTTGAGCCTATTCGCAGCGAATCAGAGCTAAACCCAGTTGGTGGACTTGACGCAATCAACACAAACTTAATTGAAAAATTTGACTATGTTGCTCTTGGACATTTACATGGCACACAAAAAGTCGGCGCAGAACACATCTGCTACGCCGGATCACCTCTGAAGTATTCGTTCTCAGAAATCAGACAAACAAAATTTGTTCTACTTGTAGAAATAAACGAAAAAAACAACAGTGTAACCACAAAAAAACTTGCTTTAACACCTCTTCATGACATGTGTGAAATAAAAGGAAAAATCGAAGAAATACTAAGCAAAGAATTCTCCTCACTAATCAACAAAGACAACTACCTACACGTGATTCTTACAAACGAAGAAGAAATCCTTGACCCAATGGAAAAAATCCGTAGTGTATACCCAAACGTCATGAAATACACACCTGAAAACTCACGAACAAAAAAAGACTCAATAAACACACAACAAAACTCTGAACAAACGAACCTATCATCATATGAGCTTTTCAGCGAATTCTTCCTTAACGTATGTGGTTGTACCATGAGTCAAGAACAGGCCAAAATAGTAAAAGAGCTACTGGAGACGGAGGTTGCAGAATGAAGCCCTTAAAATTAATCATGAGTGCTTTTGGTCCATATGCTAGCACAGAAACGCTAGACTTTACAACTCTTGGCATTAATGGGTTGTATCTAATTACTGGTGAAACGGGTTCAGGTAAAACAACAATTTTTGATGCCATATCATTTGCATTGTTTGGTGAGGCAAGTGGTAAAACTCGTGACAAATGTCAAATGTTGCGATCAGATTTTGCGAAAGAAAAAACAAAAACTTGCGTAGAGCTTGAATTCTCATCTAACGATCAATGGTATAAAATAAAACGTGCCTTAAAAGGAAAAAGTCAAGATGTTGACCTTATTTTGCCAGATGGCAAATCAATAAGTGGCACCCGTAACATTGAGTTAAAGATTGCTGAAATTGTTGGATTGGACCGTAACGAATTCGCACAAATCGTAATGATAGCACAAAACGATTTTCTTCGTTTCCTACAAAGCAACACAGACGAACGACTCAAGATCCTGCGTCACATATTTGGCACAGAAGCACTAAAACAATTCCAAGAACAACTCAAAGAACTTGTTAAACAAAAAGAAAAAGAACGCATGTTAATTCTTCAAGACTTCAAACGCCACAACGTAGATGTTTACAAACGAAACGAACAATTTGAAGAATGGGAAACACAAATCAAAGAAAACAATACTGAACGGTTAAACGCCGATAAACAACTTGAAGAGTATAATCAACAAGAAAAAACAATAGCTGCAGATCTTGCCGTTGCTGAGGCACTCTGCCAAAAATTCACGAACCTCATTCAGGCCCAATTGGACCTTAAGGAACACAACGCAAAAAAAGAAGAAATGACCAAAGCAAAAACTCGAGCTGACCGCGGCGAAACAGCTCTACATAAAGTAAAACCTCTTGTAGACGAAGCCCGAAGAGCAACAACCAATTACACTTCTGCACAAAACGATTTGAATAGTGCAAAGGAACAAGAAATCACCGCTAACACAGAATTGCAAAAAGCAACTAAAATAATTGAAACCTTGCCACCTCTTGATAAAGCACAAAACGTTTTCAACACCTTGATAAAAGATTGGGAGAGCGAAACTGAAAAACAAAAGCGCTTAACTACTCTACAAACAGACTATAGCAACATTGTAGACAATCAAAACAAACTAAGTAAGACACAAAAAGAGTTTACTGCTATTTGTGATGAGCTAAAAAATTTACCATCTATTGATGATTATCAAACTAACTTCGACAAGATAGCAACAGATTTGAAAGCTGAAGAAGACAAACTAGAAAAATTATCCGCATTACAGGCAGATCTTGATATAATTACCGGTAAACAAGCTACGTTAGATGAAGAGCAAGTAGAGTTTGAAAAACGTAATACCGCATTCAATATTGCTGATGAACAGTATCGACAGTTAGAAGAAGGGTTTCTTCGTAATCAAGCAGGCGTTATAGCAGGCAATCTATCAACAGGTAAGCCCTGCCCAGTATGCGGTTCAACTAATCATCCTTCACCAGCTAAATTGTCTAATGATAGCATTACTGAAGTAGCCCTCAAAAAAGCAAAAAACGCTAAAGAAGACGCTCAAACAAAACGTGAAACAAGCTCTCTGAAGTGTAATAGTTTACAAGGTGAAATCAACACTATGTGCACTCGTTTTTACACTGACATTTCACCTTTTCTTCCCGGCACAACAATTGACATGACAACAACTCTATTACCCGAACTAATCAGCACAACTAAATCAAAAGTTACCACACTTTTTGAAAGAAAAACCTTTACTGAAAAATTCCTCACAGACCTTAAAACAAAAAAAGAGACAATAACAACAAAACACGCTGAGTTAAATCTAACAACTGAAACACTTAAAAGTGAAATTAAAACCCTCATGGAGCGGTTCATACGTGATTTATCAGAATTTATCCCAAACACTAACTGGGAAACCTCTGAAACAGACCTTGACAACTTGCTAACTCAAACACAAACTGTAGTCAATGACTTAACCACCCGTAAAACTGCTGATGAAGTGGTACTTGTTGAGCTTTCTAAAAACTGGGATGCTGCAACGGAAAGAAACACAAATGCTAAAACCACTATGGAGTCTGCTAAAACTCTTGTAAAAGAACGTGCGGCAAATGAACAAAAACTATTAAAAACGCGTGATGATGCACAAACTGCTTGCAATGTAGCTCTGCAAGAAAACAATTTTGCCGATGAAACAGAATATGTCGCCTCTCTTGTGACTGAAAACGAGCTTTCAGACCTAAACAAACAGATATTAGATTATGAGAAAACAGGTGAGCAATTGGCTCGTGACATTAACCGTTTAGAAAGTGAAACTGCCAACAAAGAGCAGCCTAACATGGGAGAACTACGAACAGAAGCAGCTACAGTACAAACAAAAACAGAAAAATTACGACAGAAACGGGACGAAATTACCAGTCAATTAACCCAAACAAAAAATAGTCTAAAAGAGCTTCAGATTGCCGCAGTTGTTTTTGAAGAAAACGAAAAAACCTACGCGCCTATCAAACAATTATCTGACACCGCAAATGGTAAAGATACTGCAACGGGTAAACTTGACTTTGAAACTTATGCCCAAAGAACCTATTTTGAACGTGTACTTCACGCTGCTAATCAACGGTTAAAAATTATGAGCCAAAACAGGTATTCTTTTCTACGAAAAACAGATAGTGACGATGGCCGTAAAAAAATGGGATTAGATATTGAAGTGTTAGATGCTTACACTGGCAAGGCACGTTCTGCAGGAAGTCTTTCAGGCGGAGAATCGTTCATGGCATCACTTTCTTTGGCTCTTGGCTTATCAGATGTGGTTCAACAAAAAGCCGGTGGAGTTCACCTTGATGCCATGTTTATTGATGAAGGGTTTGGCTCTCTTGACACAGAAGCATTAGAACTTGCAGTACGAACATTGTCAGACATTGCTGGCGGGAACCGCGTAATTGGCATAATCTCCCACGTTACAGAACTAAGCGAGCGCATAGACAAACAAGTGCAAGTCAAAAAAACCCCAACAGGAAGCAAAATAACCATAAAAACATAATCAATTCACATATTTTTTTGTTGTTAACGGCTTTATATAATTGAGTTGTCCTTTTTTTGAAGGGTAGCGGCCTTCAAAATTGCCATTAAAAACATTCTGTTGCTTGCACAAAATTGGGAGCAGTTCAAAGTCATGAATCCAACCTCTCACAGTACAAAATCGATGAAGTAGGCAAGATGTTTCACTGTCGAGACCCAAAATATGGCTTTTTAACCTACATTTGCTCTGAATGTAGTGCTACTAAGACTATTCTTTTGGCGTGTAAGAGTCGAATTTGTCCTGCAATGTGGTAAAAAACATGCTGTTCAATGGGTCGATGAATTGGTTGACAGGCTTTTTGCGGTACTTCATCGTCATATGGTGTTTACTATGTCTGAAGAACTGCGAGTTCTGTTTGAGGTGGATCAAAGCCTGTTTTAAGATACTCGTGGACGCAGTTAGCAACACTATGTAGCAGATGATTAAAGACAAGCATAGAGCTGTGCTGGGGGTTGTTTGTGTGTTGCATCTTTATGGTAAAGATTGATTTTGAATCCTCATGGGCATGTTTTACTCACTGAAGGTGGTCTGACGAAAGCGGGTGTGTGTGTGTGGGTTTCTGTTTCTTTCTTAGAATATGGTGTTTTGAGGCGTATTTGGCAATATCAGTTGTTAACGTTGGTTAGGCGTGTGTTACCTGTGTCCTTGGAGAATAATCGTTTGGTTGATCGGTTGTTTAGGGAGCATAAGGATGGTTTTTATGTGTATGCTAAGCGTCGGGTGTCTAAGCATAGGTATATTGTTGGTTATGTTGGTCGTTATTTGAGGCATCCTGCTATTGCTGTGTCTTTGTGTTTCTGAGTTTAATGTTGAGTCAAATATGGTGATTTTTTGGTTTGTGGATGAGAATAAGGTTAAGCAGTTTGTGGCGCTTCATGCGTTTTTGTTTATTGAGTGTTTAGTCCGGCTTATCCCTGATAAAAATCTAAAGCTTATTTGTTATTATGGTTTGTATTCTAGGCGTACTATGTTTAAGCTTTTAGAAAGTGCTCGCTGCGTTTAGTTGTGAGAAGGTGTTTGTTGTGCGAAAGAGGGTGGTGGTTTGTTGTTCGAATTGTGGTTATGCTATGGATTTTGTTGGTGTGTCTGGGCCTGATGAAGGGGGTGGTTTGGTTTATGTTGAAGGGGATACTGATGATTATGTAAATTGGTAGTGTCTAGTTAATTCGCGTCGAAGGCGCTTTGTTCGGAAAACAAAAATGCCAACACCACAAACAACAGCAATAACCAAAAACACAATAACAACCCAAAAACTAGCCGACAACCACGAATCTTTTGAACCTTCCACGCCAGAATCATTGTCAATTGACGAAACACCATCCCCGCCACCTTTTTTACTGCTTTCTGGCTGATTTTTGACACCATATGATGAACCGCCATCAGCACTACCGCCATCATCATTGTTATTTACTGTTGTATTTTCGGTGTTGTTTTCGGGGGATATTTTGATTTCAACAGGGGCCCGAAGGGTACTGCGTGTGGTATCCTTATCAATAACCTGCACCAACTTTATCTCAGTTAACTTGACAACTTGAGCACCATTACTGGAACGATTAAAAACAAGATAACCACAATCCAGTTTACCATTTTCAGGCATATACCTATTATCTACATTATAAAAACCCAAATAAGTACAACCTTTTTTCACCACAACAGGCGTATCCAAAGCAGAAGAAACAACTGTTGATTTCTCATAAGAAACAAACTCAAGACCTGCCGAATACTCAAAAGCAAACTCTATCCCAGCAACTGCATAAGACACATCAACAACCAACGGCACCCGCACCCGACC
Source organism: Nitrososphaerota archaeon (assembly GCA_031282985.1). Classification (GTDB taxonomy): domain Archaea; phylum Thermoproteota; class Bathyarchaeia; order Bathyarchaeales; family Bathycorpusculaceae; genus Bathycorpusculum. Next base: position 12,476 of record JAITCR010000015.1, read on the forward strand.
TTCATTAAGGGTGGCGCCAAACGAAACGGGAATAGTATACATCAATAGAAAAACCACTAACAATAGTCCAATGGAGCTCAAATAACGTTTTAAATATTTCATATATATCATCCTTCATTCTTAAGAGTGAAAACATCCTCCCATCCCTTACACTATTATTGTTGTGGGTGGGTGGGTGGGTGGGGAATTGTTTTCCATATATTATTGTTTGTTGTTTAAAAAAGGGGGGAAGACCAGTTGATGTTGTTGAGTATTAGGATTAGGTCTTCAATATCGACTCTGCCATCGCCGTTTATGTCAGCGGTTTTTGCGGTGTTCCAGTTTGCATCGCTTTCTTCTGATAGGTAGTATAGTTGTGCTGTGGTGAGGTCGAGTTGGTTGATTTTGCCGTCTTTGTTGATGTCATATTTTGGAAAGTATGGACTTATTAGTGTGTGTATGGTGTTGTTTGTTATGGCGGTGTCGATTGGTATGGCTTTGTTTGTGTTGTCGTTGTAGCCGCTTAAGTCAGCTTTAACTAGTTTAACATTAGTGGTTCCAAGTTGGTTACTGTTTGATGAGAACACCAGCTCGAAAATGTCTAAAACATTGTTACTGCTTACACCGTTGCTATTGAGGTTGATAAGCGTAGCGCGGCCAATCCAAGTGTTGCCATTTTGTGTCCAGTCTATGTTGCCAAGTAGGTTAAATCCGTTTAGTCCGTTGAAAGTTTTGCCTGTAAAATATGTGCCGTTGACTTCAATCCATAGAGTGATTGTTGCAAGTTTGTTTACGTTGCCCACAGATATTGTGTATGTAGCATCGCTGCCTGCAATTATGTTTGTGTCGCCATTTAAGGTAACAACTGTTACGTCTGGAGATATTATTACTGGGTCTGTGTTTGAGCTTGTTTGCCATGTCAAAATTGGATAGTCATCTGTTATTGCGGTGTAGGCGTTGCCAAGTTGTATAGCAAATGCTGGGGTTTTCATTTCTGTAGCGGTTTTTGTAGTTACGCCTGTATAGTCTGCGGAGTTGGCTGCGCCTGAAGCTGAAGTGTCAAGATAATAGTTGTTGATGCTGTCAACTGTTCCGCCGTTAACAAGACCAACAAAACCGCCAACATTAGTACCAGTTACTACACCAGTATCATAAGTATTCTCTATAACAGCACCGTTAGCATTGTCTATGCGTCCTACGATTCCGCCAGATGCAACTTGTGAAATAGCATCACCCCGATTATAGCTATTGGTTAGACTCAAAAGATTGCCTTGCTGGATATAACCAGCGACACCTCCAGCAGCGTGAATGCCGCCACTTACTGCTCCATAATTGACACAGCTCTCAATGGTCACACTCATGGGACAAGCTGGCGCTACTGTAGAGCTGGAAGCACCAAGTATACCACCTACAGCGTATGCAGCTACATTAACGGTGCCAACATCGGTGATATCACCATAGTTGACACAATCTTGAATAATTATATTTGCGGACAGGGCGTTTCTAGTTGAAAGTATCGTGCCACCTATAATGCCGCCACCCTTGCCTGCTGCTATTATATCGGCGTAGTTGATACAGTCTTTTATTGTGACAGTAGCATCACAAGATGCGGCGCCAATGGAACCTATAATGCCACCAACAGGATTAGCTCCACCATAAGCACTAAGTTGGTTATCTATAGTACCCTTAAATTCGCAGTCACTGATTATGGTATTGCCTACAGTCTCTGACACGATACCACCCATAGGTGAAAAAGATACTTGACTGTATACCATATGGACATCGCTTTTGAGGTTACTGATGGTGCTATCTACTGCCATATCCACAACACCCGAGATACGGTGTTGGAGGTTGATTTCTTTTTGAGTTGTGACCGTACCAGAGGTTGAAAGGTTTTTAATGCTTGCATTTTTGATAACACCAAAAAGTGAGTAATCTGCCAAACCGCTCACGGTATAGTCGTTGCCTTCAAAGGTACCCATAAAATAACCATTTCCTGGTGCACCTGGTGGGTCAGTTGGTCTTTCATAAGATGGCCCCCAGCCTATGGGTCGCCACGTCTCTCCATAAGTGTAGATTGTTTTGGTGTAACCTGGGTTAATGGTTGAAAGGTCGATATCGTTTGTAAGGTGGATAACTTTCCCCGTAAACTCGACAGTCCAAACCCAGCCAGATAAGTGAGGGCTTTCTACTTCGTTGTTAACAAGGTACGCCAAACCCCACAGCTCAGCAGGAGTTGAGATACAAAACTCTGTGGCATCTGGATTAGCTAACCACCAATCTATGTCAGCACCGGGGAACTTTGATAAATTATTTTTAACTGCATCAAGATACCCCTCCGCTGGACCAGTGGGATACTCTTGTGCATATACAGGAGCAGGTGCTAAGAAACCTGTTGACAGAACTGAAGTAAGTGTGAGCGTAAAGGCTATAAAGAGCCCAAAGAATATTTTGGTTTTAAAAATTTTTTTCATTTGTTTTATATCTCCTCTTTTATTAGTTTTCATCTTTCGGGGGGTTATCAAGAAGTCTGAAGCCTTTTGTTTGTAGGAAGTTTTGGTTTTGAACATCCCGCAATAAGCTCACAAACGCCTCAGCTTCTGCCTTGACACCATGTGGCGTATCAGCATTAATCAATACTGCTACAGAGTACTTGACAGTTGTGTTAACGGATGCCGGAGCGTAATTTATTAAAAAGGTTTTGGTACCTGGAACTGAAGGCAGATTGAGATAATCAGAGTTGTAGACTACACCAAGTGCCTGCTTATTTTTAATATCATTATCCACTACAACCCCTTCAAGTGTCTTCTGTACATCATCACCTATAGTTACATCATTACCGGCTTTACCATACAAATAATTCCAAGAACTTGGGTTGGTAAGATTAAATGCGGCTTTCGCATACTCCCCCGCAGGAGCTTTCTCAATGTTGGCAATCCAAATGTGTTGTCCAATTCCTACGGTGGTAGAGTTAACGGTTCCAAAACTGTTTACTCCCAGAAAAGTTCCTTTTGAATTCCTAATCAATACGAGGTCATTTGCGATGAAAAGGAACGGATAGTTAGTGGGAATAGTGGAAGAGCCATAGGGTAGAATTTTGCCTGCATTAGATACTTTTTTCATACCTTTAAGGTCATTTTCGTCACTGGCAGCCAAATAGATATCATAAGTAGTGTTGCCAATGGTTGTTATAATGTCTGCAAGAGCATAGAAACCAGCGTAATCAACACTTACAGTGTTTCCAGTGCTTCCTTCGAAATCCGCAATTATGTCGTCCAGTCCATTTTTCAAACTAGCTGCTGCTGCGACTTTTATTGTAGGCATCTAATTGTCTCCTAATTTGGTTAGATTGACGTGTTTTTTGTTCATGTGTAACTCAACACGATATTATCACACAGTAATATCTGTAAGATAAACCTTTTTTAAAATAGGGTACCTTAGGGTCTTACAGGTAAAATTTTGTGTAAAGAGTTGGAAATTTTGTTCTAGAAAAGATTATGTTGCAGAAACAAAGTATTATCAATTTGTATTGTGAAAAACGTGTGATAAGCACTTTAAGAAGTGGCAGTGTAGATGGATGATTTAAACCAATTAAAAGAAACATTGAGAACTAACAGGGTAATTTTTGAAGAAATCTCTATAAGTGAAACGGAAGTCAAAAAATTACAAAAACTTTCTAAAACAACACTGATACTCAACAATCAGGGCGAATTATGGGCTATCAAGCTATATACTAATACACAAATAAACCAAATTTTACACACATTATCTAACTACAAATATCTCAAATACATAGACATATGTCAAATCAATCTAAAAACCTTGCCAAGTGAACTACAAAAGTTAACTAGTCTACAAACTTTGAATATAAGCAATAATCGTTTGACTGTTTTGCCCGATTGGCTACCAAAGTTAACTGGACTATGGTATATAGATATATCACACAACTCTTTTCAAACATTACCATTTGTATTGTTACCTTTTTTACAAAAGTTGAATGCATCAACAGAGGAGCTATTAATTAAGGATGTTCCGTCTGAGTTTATTACGCAAGGGTGGGCGGCTATTGAGCAACATTATATTGAAAATAGACAAGAGTTACAAAAGTCCGATATACCTCATCTTGCTGAGCTTAAAGTAATGATTATTGGTAATGGAAGTTCAGGTAAAACTTGCATATCAAAGGCATTAAAAGATAAACAGAATTATAAACACACTGATCATACTGATGAACCAGCTACAGAGGGTATTGAATTAAGAGATGTTGAACATGTCTTTAGGCAAGAAAAATGGTTGTTTCGGATGTGGGATTTGGGAGGACAAGCAGCTTATGCTGCAACTCAAAGCATGTTCATGACGGATCAGACACTCTATCTTGTAGTTATGGATGCCCGGACTGAGAAACAACCTGATATTTATTTACATTACATCCAAACAATCGCACCAGAATCGCCAATTATCATAATGATTAACAAAGTTGATCAAAATAAATGGTTTGGGCTAAATAAACAGCTATACGTCGGTAATTCAGAGTATTGTCATGTACAAGAGGATATAGTGAGGTTTAGTTGTGCAGAAGATTGTGAAAAACATGGCGCTGAACTGTTTAATGCTATTGAAAAAGTTTTGTCTAATACTTATTATGGTTTTAGGTCAAAACAATGGGTTCCAAAATGGCTTAAAGTAAAAAATGACTTGATGGATTACTTAGCTACAAAAAATAACGGGTATATTACTATAAACGAATATAAGGATATATGTGCAAAGAATGAACTTTCTGAAGACGTTTATAATACTATTCTCATAGGGTGTGAAAAGTTGGGAATGGTTTTTGCACCTATAGCAAAAGACTCTAGTGTAGCCTATGACTGGGTAATGCACGCCGAATGGATAACTAAAGGCATCAATTTACTCTTTAAGTTAGAGCCAGCAGTCTCTTATAAAAAATCCGAAATCTTCGCACATATGGAAAATTCTAAGAACTCGTACAAATATACCAGGATGGAAACTAGTGCTATTTTAGACTGTCTTAAAAAAGAAGAATTAGCTTTTGAAGACTCTCCAACAAGTACAATTATTATTCCTGCTCTTCTGCCAACAGATGAACCAAACAATTTTCCAAAGAAAGAGGACTATCAAATGTGGCATCTGCCAGACAATGGCGATTTATTAAAAAGTACAAATAGTGAAATTCGTTTTCGTTACCCATTTTTGCATCCCAAAATTAAACAGGTTTTTATGGTTAAACTATACCAGGATCTTAAAAAACCAGTCATTTATAATTATGGTGCATATTGGCGTCAAGATGGCCTACAAGTTGTCATGATGGAAGATAACAATGATATTGTTTTTTATTTACACGCTGAAAACGAAGAAAAATACGGTACCCCGTATGCAACTCTTTGTGAGGTACAAAAAGACATACAAAAAATAATGCACAGTCTACACGAAAAGCATCATATAAAAAAAATGGAAACTATTACATATTTTCCGTACTGGCAAGAAAGGTGAGTATTTTGCAGAATATTCTAATGACGACTTACATACACTACTGTATATAATGAAGGTAACTGAGGTGCCTTTACCGAGCATTCTCTAGAAGCTTCCGATTGAAATCATATTAAGAGGTTCAAATGAAGCACAAACTAAAGAGAAACTGCGAAGAGCTAAAGAAAGATACACTACAAAAATATACCCTAAAATCACTATACATGTATCGATGGCCGAAGTTCAAACTTTGATTTCTCAAATCAAGCAAATGGCTGAATTAAATGAAACACAAAAAGACGAACTAATTGCACTCGTAGATGAGGCTAAAGTTGCAGTAGAGGAAGAAGATGAAACTAAAAAAGAACAGTGTAAACGCAGATTTGAGGTGTTCAAAAATGCCATAGGAAAACACGGTTTCAAGGTTTTAGACATTTTGGCAAAGTGTGCTGCAATAGCAGGAGTCCTGTTCGGTAGGTAATTTGGATTCTTTTCATCCTTAATACCTGACATTTTACACTATTTTTCTTATTGGTCGCATAAGCATTTGTAGTCGCATTGTCTACATTCCCATTGGTCTTTTTTTGAGTCAAATTCTGAATTGTTGATTTTTTTAGTTATTTCTTGTATTTCCACTTGTATTGCCTCAATTGCCTCTTTTTCAGGGGTAAAAAAGACCTTCTTATTAGACCGCAAAAACCATTCACCAACTTTTATTTGGTTCTCACTACCATACATGGCTTTAACAGCAAGGGCATAAACTAACAGTTGCATATCTTTTTTAAGTTCATTTTGCGAAGGTACTGATTTACTTGTTTTATAATCTATAACGGTAAGTCCCGACTTATCTTTGTCAATACGATCAATTCTTCCTCTTAGGCGTACATTTCCTATTGCGGTTTCAAACCACCGCTCAATATCCAAAATCTCTGAATCACTTTTACTTTGCTCTTCGATGAAAACCTTCAAAATCTTTTTTGCCTCATCACAGTCCCGATCTGCATCAAGTTTTGACTTGTAACCTTTTGGATCCCAAAATTTGGTTAACAATTCATCTACTAATGTTTCATCCACAGGTTGACCTTCTTTTTGCATCTTTGTTAGTTGTTCTGCAATATTATGTACTGTTGAGCCAAAATCAAAATAATACCTAGACTTCTCGGGAATTTTCATTACATGTCGATATTGGTATAGTCTAGGACATTGTTTATAGCTAACAAATTGTGACACGCTAAAAAGGTGGTCTACAGGAACTGTTAGGGGTTTTTTGTTTGTTTGTTCGAGTATCGTGTAGTCTGGTTCTTTGATTTTGTCAATTATTTCTGTTTGCACGTCTAGGTTTTTGTTAGTTGATTTGGCGAGGAGGAATATGTTTTCTATGGCTTGGTTGTAGTGTTGGGTTGTTAAGTTTGCTATGACTTGTTGCATTAATTCGGTTTTTATTTGGTTGTCTGTGGTTGTTGTTATTTCGATTGGGGCTTCTTGTGTGTCTATTTGTTGGAAGGTTATGTCGTTGTTTTGTTGGTAGTTGATTTCTTGGAGGAATTTTGAGGGTTTGGAGTCTGTTTTGTTTTCTCCATGGCGTTTGGCGTAGGTAATGACTAGCTTTTTTTCTGCTCGGGTTAGGGCTACGTAGAAGAGGCGACGTTCTTCTTGGGTGTGTAATTCTTTATCTTCATGTTCTGATTGGATGCCTTTTAGGAGTTCTTTGGGTATTGTGAATTTGTCTCTTTGATAGGTTGTGGGTATTCTTCGTTCGTTAACGTCGGGTATTATGACTATGGGGTATTGCATGCCTTTTACGCTGTGAATTGTAGAGATCACTACGGCTTGCCTGTTTGAGTCTTCTTCATCGATTTTAAAATTAGATGCAAACGAGAGGTAGTCTGTAAAGTTTTCAAGGTCGTTGTTTGGGTATATGTGGTGGTATTCTTCAACAAATTCGTAGAATTGATTTAGCAATTGTATGTTGCGAGTGTTGTTTAAGGCTATTTCGTATTTGTAGAATTCTTGCTCAAAAAGAACCGTATGTAGCAGATCCAGTATGCGTTGTCTTTGTCTGTTGTTTATTATGTCTGATAGCGTTTGTTTGACCAGCAGAAACTTTGTTTTGTCTAGGTCGATTTCGTGTAGGTGGTCAAAGGTTTCGTATAATGATAGGTCGTTTTTGTTTGCGTAGTGAGTGAATTTGCATATGTCCACTGGTTTTATGTTATAGTTGCGCCTATTTAGAATCCTAACGATTTCTGCATTGTTTTCTAAAGGATTGCAAAGTATTTTTAGCAGAGCGGTTATGTCTCTTATTATGGGTTCTTGGAAGAAACCTGCTTCTCCAACGAAATTAAAGGGTAAAGAGTGTTTTCTAAATGCTTTTACTATGGGTTCTGCAGTTGAACGCCGTCTGCAAAGTATCGTTATGTCCTTAGGAGAACAAGATTTTAAGAGTTCTTTGGTTGTCTCCAAAATATAATTTGCCTGTGAAGTGTCATTTGGAGTCTCAACAACAACTATGTTGTCGCCTTCAGGGTTGTTTGTGAACATTTTTTTAATGGTTCTTTCGGGGCTGTTTTTTATTAAATTGTTTGCTATGGCTACAATTTTTTTAGTGCTACGATAATTAAGCTCTAACGTTTTTTCTATGTAGTTTGGGAATAATTTTTTGAATTCCGATATATTTGTGAGGTGGGCTCCTCTGAATTTGTATATACTCTGGTCATCGTCTCCAACTACTGTAAGATGACCATGTTTTTCTGCAATCAAATGAACTATCTGCAACTGTATATAATTGGTGTCCTGAAACTCATCAACAATTAAATACTTGAATTTCTCCTGATACTTTTGTAAAATTAAAGGCTTATTTTTTAACAGGTCGTATACTGTGCAGAGCAGGTCTCCAAAATCCAACATGTTATTTTTCAGTTTGTAGTCTTCATATGCTTTGTAAATTTTTAGTATATCATTTAAATTGTTTAGATCTTCCAGAGTTTCTTCGTCAGTTGAGGTTTCTTCATGTTCTTTGATGTATGCGTGTAGGTCTTCAGGTGTTATCAATTCGTCTTTGCATCGGGATATGAATTTTTTCATTTCCTCAGCTAAAGTGTAGGGCTCATGATTAAACTCTAAATGTTCAATACCAAAACTGTTAATGTTCTTTGTCAAATAAACTAACTGTGTAGTATCCGTAATGATTTTAAAATTAGAATTCAACTTTGTACTAAGTATATTATCCTGTATAACTTGATTACAAAATGCATGAAAAGTAGAAATGTTTAGCTCCTCAGAACTATTTAGCATCCCATTTACTCTGGCTTTTAGTTCTTCAGCTGCTTTCTGATTAAAAGTCAACGCCAATATGCCCTCTGGTGCAACACCTTGCTCAATTAAATACACAATTTTACTTGCCACAGTCAAAGTCTTCCCAGAACCAGCTCCAGCTATTAACAAAAGTGGTTTTTCAATTTCTTTTACAGCTTCTACCTGCTGGGGGTTTAAGTTATTAAAAAGGTTTGTATCAGTTTTCTGCACTAAAGGACACCTTAATGCAGGTATGATTGGTAAACTATTTTACTTTACCGATTAAATTCTAATAAACCAAAAAGAGAATAATTTAGAGAGAGATAACGAAAAAAGGTTTCTTATAGTCTAAATGTGGCCTCAGTGTGCTTTTGTCGTTATATCATTTTTGTCCGTGTTTGTCTGTTTTCATTACGCTATATGTGATTTTATTGTTTATACTATAACATCACAAAACATGATGTTGTGATATAAATGACAAAAACCAGTATCCTGCTCAAAAAATTCGCAATCGCCAAAAAAGAATTCACCACAGCCGAAGAACTCAAAAATACTGCGAAATCCTAAACCTAAACTACGACATAACCATCAGACACTTCCTTTCTCGCAACCACGCAATTAGAATCTTCAAAGGCATATTTTACATAAAGAGCCTCGAAGAAACCAAATACTCAAAAACCCCCTACAACCACCTACAACTTGTAGTCAAAGGACTCGAAATAAAAGGCGTTGAAAACTGGTATTTTAGCCTCTACACGGCATTAAAATTAAACAACATGCCCACGAATACTTCACTATCGACTACGTTGCTAACGACAAAATCTTGCGCGTAAATCCAATGAAAATAGCAGGTCACAAATTTAGATTCTTAAAACTAAAAAACCTCTTTTCAACTTTGGGCTAATACCCAAATACAATATAGTAACTTGAGTTTACATTAACAGTTATAGCAGTCATGTTTGAACCCATTTTTAATGTCAACAAGGGTTATTGCGTTCAACACTATTCTTAGAGCCTTTTGTAGTTCTTCATGAGTTCTATCCTTAAACTTTCTTAAAACCGCTTTCATCTTTAACCACACAAGTTCGACAGGATTCAAATCCGGCGA
>JAITCR010000020.1 GCA_031282985.1 Nitrososphaerota archaeon
AATTCTTTTTGTGTGAGGTATTGGCGGTTGTATTTTAGGGTGAGAAATAGTTGGTCTTCTATGGATAGTTTGGCGTGTCTGCCTAGTTGTTTGTGTTTTGCAACGTAAACAACTTTTAAAACATCCACCATAACATCAAAGGTTTCTTTTTTCGCTCCAAATAACTGTTTAAAATCCTCTGAACGTAATTTAGATGCTTTCTCATACCGACTAACGCCATCAACCATAATTTAAACCACAACTACATAAAACAAGCCCAACACAATATTTATAATTTCCGAAGAGGCCTATTATACCCTTGCTAGTTAAGAAGTTTCCGGAGGCGGCCTAGAGTTTTTGATGTCATAATTGTTAACCCGTACAATAGTAATTACACACCACCCAAACTAAAATGCTTTATGACATCACCAAAAAAAGAGTACCCGTTAGCGCATTATTCTGTTTTGTTTGAAGATAAGCTGAAATGTGTAACATACAATAGTATATATCAAAGTTTAGAAATAACTTAACATGGCAAGGGAGATGTTTGGTGACGTTCTCGTTTAAGGCTAAAAAAGGCGAAAACTTTGAGGCTAAAGTGAGAGAGCAAATAGCCACGTTTTCGTTTGAGAAAAGAGTTTATTTTGCGGGTATTTGTGCACTAAGAGCTTTACCCTTTTTATGTTCAAATGGAAAAATTTTTCGTTTTGGTCTTCCGATGAAAAACAAAAACGGCTATACGCCCTATTTAATGCAATAGACGCTAATTTAAAGTATCAAAATAATATCGACAAAGTCGCCGCCGTCGCCGCCGCCGACGTTTATAAACGAGGCTTTTTAGAGGGTATACTATTAGACGACCTTGAGTTGATAAAAACAAATAGACTTGAACTGCTTAATAACGATGTAAACTGGTATGGGAAGGTATGGGGCAGTTTTCAAGAGTCCCTACAGGCGGTAGGTTGTGGTTATTGGGCTAAACTTTATGCTGATTTATTTGCAAACAGGTTCGTTGTTGATAAGGAAGCGCTTAAACGCCGTCTTAACGTGCCTAAGGAAATTAAAGCACAAGGTACAGCAGCAGTTGCAGGATTTCTTGAAAATTTAGAAACTCAAGGCATTAAGCGACTTAATGAAGCTCGAATTATAGTTATAGGTGACAAAGGAGCAGGTAAAACAAGCCTTAAAACAAAACTTGTCGACATTAACAAAGAACTGCCCAAAGAATACGAGAGCACAGAAGGGGTAGATATTGATGTTTGGAAGCTGGAAAAAAATATAGTTGATGAGGGCGTAAATGTGCACATCTGGGACTTTGCGGGACATGTTATAACTCACGCGGTGCACCGTTTCTTTCTTTCAGAACGTTGTATTTACATAATCGTATATGATGGGCGAGTTAATGATCGAAATATTAATGATAGTATGGAGTATTGGCTTGACCATGTTAAAAATTATGGTGCAGGCTCACCAGTCTACGTAATAGTCAACAAGAAAGATGAACACACCAGATATAGATGAAAACCTTCTCAAAGACAAATACCCTAACACTATAAAGGATGTTAAATATCTCTCCATTAAAGACGATTATGAAAAACTAGAGACTTTTAGAAATGAATTAGCGGTGTTTATTCGTCAAAATTCTGCTTGGAATAAAGAATTTCCAGCGTTATGGTTCACTATGAAGGAAAGGCTACAGGAGAAATTTAATGGTAAAAAAGATTACATCGTTATAACAGAGTTTGATGATATCTGTAAAGAAATAGGCATCAAAGAAAACGATGATGGGTTAATGCGTAAATCGCTTCATGATCTTGGGATATGTTTGTGGTATGAACAAATACCACAACTAACTACGCTTGTTCTTAATCCCAGCTGGATTAGTTATGGGGTTTACAAGATACTAAACTGGCTCAAAGAAGAAAAGAAACATATCCTTTGTTTTGCCGATTTTTCAAAAATTTTCTCTAAAGAAAACGAAAAAGGTGTCTCACGATTTCTGCCTGCGAACTATCGCTTTTTATTTGATATTATGCGAACTTTTGATTTGGCGTATCCTATAGAAAAATCTAAAGAAGAATTGATTATACCAATTTTGTTACCTCAAAAGCAACCTGAACAGGGCATGGATAGAGATTTCCCTGTAACAGACAGCCTACTTATACGGTGCATAACAAAAAACACTTTACCGCCAGACACCATATCCCGATTTATTGTACGACACCACGAACACATACAAACAAACGATAACAAGGAACCTATTGTGTGGCGGCGAGGCGTAAAGCTTGACAATAAAAACAGAACTCAAGCTCTTGTTATGGAGTATGACAAAGAAATTCGAGTATATGTCCGAGGAAACCAAAAGAGCAAATATCTGGATGTTTTGTTGACCACTTTAATGGATATTTTTGAGACGTATACAAGTAACGGGCCTACAATTGAACTTATGATAACTATGACTGCGGAACAAAAACCAGTTTTTGAATCTATTGACAAAATTAAGTCTTATCTTGAGAATAAAATACCCTATTGGAGCACTGAAACAAGAAGCAACATAGATCTAGAAGAAGCAGCAGTAAAACCATATGGGCCTACTGTTTTCAAGGAGTGTACAATTGGGAAGGTATATGTTGATCCAATTGTTGTTAACATTCCAGAGGGGCTTACTTTGAAGGACTTTAGCACTCTACTTGAACGCTTGTCCATTTTTTTGCAAAGCAAAGAGGCGGATGATGAGTTGAGGGGAAAAGACAAGAAAAAGTTACAAGATACAGTTGTCGAAGTGAAAAAAGAACCTAATCTGGAAAAAGCTTGGAACATACTACAGCAAGTGACCGCACCCATTGCAAATATAGCCACGATACTAACAGCTGCAGGCATTCCTCAAGCCATTGCCAAGGCACTTGGCGCATAACAGTAGCCAAAGAAACACCAATAACAAAACCCTCCAGACTGTCCGAAAATTAGCAAAAATCATTGAAAAACAAGAAAAGAACCGTTTTTCTTTAGTCCTTTTTCACCAAAAATACCAAAAAGTCTATTTTTCAGGCAGTCGCCCCCACGACATAACACTGTGTACTAGCCTGTTTTTGAATGTTAGTAACAACGGTGTTTCTTTTAAAGTTGCGACAGATTGGGTTGATGCTAAATGTCTGTTGATACTAGACCTGTTCGGAAACTAGTTTCCTCCTTGATTGTGTGTCGATACATTTAGTTGAATGATTTTCATTGCACTCTTCTCATAGTTGTATATTCCACAAATCAAAGATACACGCAAACCATGTCTTTTCTGCTTATTCCTATATGTATACTTTAAAATCTTAAAACGCTTGATCCACGCATTAACATGCTCAATAAATATACGTTGCATAGACAAATCACGATTACACGTTTTCTCTTTTTTGCTTAACTTTTGATTTTTCTTGCATTTTACTGGTGTTTTACTACACGAGTTTCGCACTTAGAGGAAATGAGAGGTAAAATATAGAAAACAGGCAGTAAAGAACAAGCGAGTTGCATTATGTCGAAATCAAAATGTTCACGAAACCTTTACTGCTCATTTCTC
>JAITCR010000033.1 GCA_031282985.1 Nitrososphaerota archaeon
TCACCTCAACTAATTCGCGCAAAACACAATCAAGAACACTTTCTTTGCCTTCCTGTGCTGTTCTCCAAACGTTGTAGGGCAGTAGCAGATTTGCCATTTGGAAAAATCATGGGCAGTGAGCGCCAGCGGCAGCCTTCTCGTTTTCGGTAGAGTATGGCACAGAAAATGTCGTAGAGATCTATGGTGTGTGGATGTGTTGCTTTACGTGCTGTTTCAAGGGTAGGTCGTATTATTTCGAATTGTTTGCGTGTTATATCGCTGGGGTAAGTTGCCCTCATGTATTTCCTCTCTACCTCTCAGATTGTTGTCATTTATCATACAACATACATGTTCTTAAAAGATATTAAACAGGCTCTAAGAAAAAGTTGTTGTTTATTGCTGAACGGGTTGAAGTGTTTTTGTTGTTTTTATCGGTGTATTTGCCTGATTTTAACAGGATTGAGAATCGGTGGGCAAATATGAAGCGTGCGTTACCTGACTTGATGCCTGGATGTGGAACCCTGCAAGAAGCTATATACACCCATTTCGGAAGGCGCAATTCTTAAACTATTCCACTATAGTCTTAATTATTATCTTGACAGTTTTATTGGTGTAACTGTGTAGTTTTTGTGTTTTTATACATCTAATTTGACCATTTGGTAGCGCATTTGTTCAGTTTGAGAATACAAAAATAATAAAGACTAAAGTCTAGAGTAGTTTTGCCGTTGGGTAGGGTTTGTATGATGCGTTTGTATGCTGCTAAGCGTTTGTCGTAGTTGTGGATTGGTTCATCGTGGTTCATGTTCTTAGTATTTGCTGGGAATTTAAAAACTTGAGGAAGGGCGCTATAATCTTTTAAGTGGCGCCGGGAGGGGGATTTGAACCCCCGTGGCCCCGAAAGACCACAAGCTTACGGGTTCACCTTTTGTGGTGGTGAATCTCCAGGCTTGCTCCCTGCCTGGCTAGGAGACCCCGGCACAAAGCGCCAATTTGGCTAACTTACCTTTTCTCTGCCTCTGCAGCATTTAAAGGTTTATGGTAAATGCGTCTTTTTGGTGCTTTTGTTTTTATTTTTTGTTTGTGTTTTTGGGTGTTATTTTTTTGTTGTTACTGTTGTTGTTTTATCTGTTAAGCAGGGTTTATGTTGAAATTGTGGTGCTTGTGGTTTTTTGTTTGTTTAATGTTGCTTCAATTCTGTTGGGGTAGTGTCCGTTTATGATGTGGCAGTTTATTTTATGGAATGTTTCAAGTATTTTTGGTAGGTATGTGTCTGTGCAGGTTTTGTTTTTCATTTCAGAGAGTTTTTTTATAGTTAGTTGTTCAAATAGTTTGGAGTGTTTGTTTTCTTTAGGGTTGTCTGTGAAAATGCCGTCAACGTCTTTAATTAGTAACAGTTTTGTGGTTTCAAGTTTTTTTGTAATGTAGGCAGCTATTGAGTCTGATGTTACTTCCCAAGAGTTTGGTAATTCTTTTTTTAAGAATGTAAGTTTTGATGGTAAAAGCACAGTTAACGTGTTGTTGTTTTTGTTTGTTTTTTTTATGTTTTTTATGTTGTATGTAATTTGGCTGTTAGGCATTAGGTCTGCGAGGAGTAAACCGTATTGGTCCATTGCTAAAATTGCCATATGATGTATTGTTGTGTTTGATAGGGTAAACTGTTTATCTGCCTCTCTTATACAATCAGCAAATTTGCCTCCACCTGGAACTATCATTATTTGATGCATGTTAGCAAGTGAGCATAGTTTTTGACATAACGTTTTTAAAGCGTTGGGGTTTTGGGCGAGGCTACCTCCGATTTTTATAATGTTAAGGGTCATAGTTTTTCTCCTCAACATGTTTTGCGGTCATTAATGCAACACCCACAGCTGGCACAGCTAATGATACACTATTTGGCAACAACTCGCCTAAGTCCACAATAACATCTGCATTTACTTGTTTTGCTGCTTTATAGGCAAGAAATTTTTTTCCTAAACCTGCAATCAAAACAGGCACTTTAGCTGATATTGTTGCGTTTTTGACGTGTTTGTAGACTTGGCTTAGTCCGGTGGTTATTTGTTGAATTTGTTTTTCATAAACATGTTGAGCTATTATGATTAATTCTTTTTCAGTTAACATTTCCGTGTCTGCACATACTAATCGAGCAAGACGCGTTAATGCCTCTCTGCGCGTTGCACCCTTACCATCTGCTGTTTCACTAATGTACTGTTCACTGTTAATGTTACCCAAGATAAGATGAACATCACCACTTAAGGCAAAAAGCTCAGAGGACACCGTAGACACCATACCTCTAACTGGAACCGTTTGAACTATAGCTGTCAGATTTGTACGCAAACACCCCGTGTAAACAAGTTCCCCTAAAACAAGCTTATCAAGATCCGTCTTACCCCGCGCCGCCAATTTACCCCCTAATATAGGAACAATACTAGTACTAGTACTGCCCACATCAACAACTACGCAGTTCTCAAAATACTGCGAAACAAGCCATCCCGTTGCCACCCAATTAGCCGCAGCAACCCCCAACGGCGAAGTCATTGCTTCCTCAAAACATTCCAAATTTGCATTTGTGTTTAAAACGAAAATAGGCAAATTACAAAAGGCCTCTCTAACGCAGCCTAAAATATGCTCTACCCCTTCCCGTTTAGTCTGATACACATCAGCAAGCTCAGCTGTCATGGTTACACCAACAGCATCAAACCTACCCCCTACTGCATCGTTGAGTTTTTGCAGAACTTGCCCAAGATTATAAGAGTTTTTCCAAACTGGAAAATATTCAACCACAACATGAACATCTTTAATTACGCCTTTTAGAGTTTGAACATAAGCCGCTTTTGTATTAGCACCACCTATATCTAATCCCAACACGTTAACCAAAACTACCCACACCCCTACATACATCTAAAACATACCTTTTAGCCTCTTCTAGTAAAAAGTGTGCCTCCTCTGAAGAGTTCCCCTCTGCAGAAATTAAAGCACAGCCCATTTTACTATCTTGAACAGAAAACGGTGGAGAAACCACCTCAGATATCTCATATAACTTGTCTAAAACATCAATGTCTACTTTAGACGTTTCAATCTTGGAAAAACACGCACAACCCTCAAAAACAGTTTTGGACGGTAAAACATTTTCAAGAGCAGCATTTACTATAGCATCAGCAAAATTGAAACCTGCAACACGCCTAAGCCCAACAAAAGACATGGTCAACCTAGGATTAACATCAACAACCACAGGACCTGTGTTTGTTAAAATCATATCAACACCAACATAACCCCTCAAACCTGAAAAACAACCAACAACAGCCTCAGCTACTCTAAAAACCTCTTGTTCCCTCACACTACAAAACGGCACCACACCACCCATATAACACGAAACCCCATCAGGTGATGAAAGCACAACGTTTTGCTTGTTAAGACTAACCGCCAACGCTTTAGAGTCTGTGCAAAGCAAACTAACACTTACAGCTTCACCCTCAAGATACTCCTGAACTATAGCCGCTTCACTACCCAACTCTGTAACAATCCTCCCAACAGCATGTCCAACCTGCGATGCATCCTTTACAATACTCAAACCACTACAACCCATACCATCAACAGGCTTAAAAACAACAGGAAAACCCATTTCACCCATAAACAAATCACCAATACATTGAGCAACATCAACCTTGACAGTTTTAGGAGTCCTCAAACCCTTAACCCCTAACGTTTCATACATGTTGACTTTATCTGAAACAGCCCATATAGCATTTGGACGACTATTAAACAAAGGCACCCCCTGCCGTTCTATAAATTCAACCAACGCATGTAACGTTCCACCCGTTTCAGGAGCAATCACATAGGCAGCATCAACATCAGCACAAATATTAAGAATAGTCTGCTGAGCATCCTTAAAACTAAAAATCGGAACAACACAATCAGCATCAATTGGCGGATTAAGCCGTGACATTTCTTCGTCAAGAATAACTGTCACCTTATGACCAGCTGTTTTCAAGTCTGCAACACATGAACGCAGCATGCCAAATCCCTCTGCTAAAATTCCCGGCGAAACTGCTCCCTCAGCAAAACCACCACCACACGCATGTTCATAGACTAAAATATCCAAATAAATCCCAAACAACCATAAACAAATAAAAATTAAACCTTTTTCTCTGCCCTACCGTCAATGATGTATCTTTATGCATATCTGTTACTTGTACACACCAGACAAAGACTTCTGTTATAATAAATGCTTTAAGTCACTTTGATTCTCTTGAACTCATACAGGCGTATTTTTGTTATATAGACTTTTTTTCTGCTCAATGCCTTTTTGTGTGGTCACACGTGAGCGGAGAGGCTCGGCGTAGAATCGCCCTTTGGCGTTACGGGCAGGTGCCGAGCATTTCAGCATATCACCCTTTCAGGGTGTAACGCCTCAAAGCGAACCAGCCTGTGTCAAAAATCAAATGGTAACTCATCAAATCATTATATACCTGAAGTGTCACAGTTTTTCTCTTGTTTTACGTTTTGTGAATAGAGCAAAGAGTACAACAGATATAACTGAAATAATACCTGCAAATGCATAAACAGCATTATTTGGTATATCAAATTTAAACTTGTTATTATCAAATTTGTTGTTAGCTGTAATTTGTGTTCGCTCAGATTCAACTATTTCAGCGCCATCATCAAACTCGTTGTTAACTGTATCTTGTAACAACTCATTTGCAGATTTCTCCCCGTTGTTGTTACCAATTTTATCCCAATAGATACGCGCCATAGCTGCTGACGAAATTCGTGTCTCAGATATACCCATAAAGTTTTCATCTATTGTAAAATAAATCATGTGGTCGTCAAAATAAATTCTGTTCCTTCCTTGGTCGTCATATCGCGCAAAAACAGCCAAATTATGTATTCCTTGTGATAGCTCACCAAAATCAGCAAGTCCTGCAATTACATAATAAGAATACAATGCTGAGGGTTGAGTTGATTTAACCCCATTAGCATCAGTAACAGTTGCCCCTACTGGAACGAACTCTGAAGATACAGGTACTGTAACATTGTCCTTACCGTCAAGACTGTAAACGACTGTAACCTTGGCAACGTTAGGGTCAAAATGAGCAATGACAGTAAAGTTAAGACATACCCTATTTGACGTATAGGTAGTGTTTAGAGGCGTAACTATGGAAAGTTCATCAACATAATATGTAACAGGTTCACCATCAGCAGTATATTGTGCTTGAATGGGTTGTAAAATACATAAAAACGCTATTAAAAGTGTCAAAACTGCAAGACCAATATACACCTTGGGTTTCATATACATCCCACAAATACATGTTTAATGATGTCGTTATTAAAGTTTAATCCAAAAATAGCAATAAGAGTGAAAATAGTCTAAAGAGTAAAATAAAAAAGAAGGTTTAGAGTTTGTTTACCAATAAAATTCAACACAATCTACCAGCACATCATTATAGATAACTGCTCCAGGAGAAGGTGGGCTTGCAGCTGTCAGAGTGTTGACCTCAATTACAACATAACTGTAGACTGTAAGTGTTGTACCGATAGTATACCAAGACGGACTTCCGCTATTTACTGCTGTTACAACAGCGCCTCCAATACGGTCCCACGTCCAATCAGCACCAGTTTGACTTGCCCACACACTTACAAGGTTTCTCGGACTGTATGTCACAGATGTTGGCCCTAATTTCGCTAAGATTTTAACAGTTCCTGTTCCAACGCCGCTCGATAACATGCCAATAACCTGTGCTGCCCGATAGAGAGATGGTGTATAAAATCGTGCAAAGTTGCCATCAGCTGGACCCACTACATTTGTTGGATTCGTTGTGCCACCACCACCTAAGTCTTCAGTACCGATGAACATGCCCATGTTAGAAGTCCCTCTTGTTTGTTTGCTATCCAAAGTTGCAGTTTTTAATTGAGCCGCGTATTCTTCATTAATTGCTATTTGTTTTGCGCATTGTGCTCTGACTTCTTCAAGTTTTTCCTCACTGGCACCATGATACCTTGTGGCTATTGAAGCTTCAACATAAACTGGTAAAATAATTTTTTTATTGTTAACGCATTTATATAATTGAGCTGTCCTTCTTTTTGAATTGTTAATGCATTTATATAATTGAGCTGTCCTTCTTTTTGAAGGGCAGCGACCTTCAAAATCACCATCAAAAACATTATGCTGCTTACACAGAATTGGGAGCAGCTCAAAATTATGAACCCCAACCTCTCACAGTACAAAATCGACGAAGTAGAAAAGATGCTTCACTGTCGAGACCCAAAATATGGCTTTTTATAGTGGAATAGTTTAAAATCTGCACCTTCTAAAGCAGATGCACGCTG
>JAITCR010000115.1 GCA_031282985.1 Nitrososphaerota archaeon
TCGTGTGATAATGCCATGTTTTTGGGAGTTATCTCACTAGGCTAAGAGCTGAAAAACGTGACGATGTGACTTTGAGAAATGAGCAGTAAAGGTTTCGTGAACGTTTTGATTTCGACATAATGCATCTCGCTTGTTCTTTACTGCCTGTTTTCTATATTTTACCTCTCATTTCCTCTAAGTGCGAAACTCGTGAATAATTAAGGCTAACGTCTAATCATTAGACCTCTTGCATAACTTATGTTTTCTGTTCATAGTTGCATATTCCTGCAATAAGATTAAACCGTAGACCAAAGCGTTTACGTCTATTACGATAACGATCAGACACAACCTTAAACCGCTTAATCAACAATCACATGCTCATTTAAAACGCACTCACTTAAAACAGATCAGTTAAACACTTTATCTTCCCTAGTTAACGACCTTTACTTACTACGCTTTACCGGAATCAACGAGCCAGCATGAAACCTGGCAATACCAACATACCCAGTGTCTACAACAACTTTAATTTTAGAATCTATTTTCAACTTTGACACTTTAAATAACCTAAAAACATGACACCTACCATCAACAAATGATGCACAAATGATTTAACCATCAACCTTGTTTACAACCACTTGAACCTTTATGGCATGTTCCTTTTTCTTTTTGTCACTGCAGTAGCGCCTTTGCTTTTTTAGAACGCTCTACAGTGAGGAACTGTGCGAAAATAATGTGCACTTCTTTTTGCTGAAAGCTCGTGTAATTCCATTTTACGAGTGCAAGTTATTTATGCACAGTTCCTGATTCTGTAGCACCGATTAAAACCACTTCACATTCCAGGTCACTTTTCAGTAATGCTTTACGTCCCGGTAGTGAAAATGTTCCATCTTTGATCAAGGCATCTTCAACCCAGCGTATGATTCTAAAGATTTGACTCTCACTTATACCATAGCTTGCAACAACATACGCATATGTGCGATATTCTCGAATATACTAAGGCAGGCAAGCAGCATATCTTCAAGACTTAGCTTGGGTTTTGGACCACTCAGTGCAAGGCGTTTAGTTAAAGCAACAGAGAGAATTTCTAACATTTTCTCAAATGTTGTACGTTTAACGCCGGTCATCCGACGAAACTCTTCATCACGATAATCCTTAGAACCTGTCCTCAATAATAATTGCTGAATAACGCAATTGTCTATGTTGTAATGGCTATATTCTTCAATGGTCACGGTTATTTTGTAATATTTTTTCTTTTATGTTGTTTATTTACAAAATATGTTTTGTTTGTCCTGTTTAACATTGATTGTGATGATACACATAATTTAACATCATTAACATTGCATAAAACACAATTAAAAATGAGATATAACGTTATTTTCTCGTTTCACCAAATAATTTTTTTTAAAAATATTGAGGACAGGTTCTTAACGAGCCTTGTGCAACAGCTTCTACCTCGTCACTTAAGGCGTGTAATTGTTTGTTTTTAGTGTTTTTCAAAATTGTTTTAACGGTTTTACCTGCCATTAAACCCTCTACAAGTTCTGTACCTGCCCTGCCAAAGATGTCACTTGACACTGTACGCAGACGTATGTTAACGCGGTTTAGTGCTTTTTGCACTCTGTTTTTGTTTTGAGTTCTATCTTGTACACATTTTGCTGTAGACGTGTTAACTCCCGTAAATCACGTAACTGTTTTGGTGGCACATAGCTTTGTTTGATTAAACCTGCACTTTGTAGATGTGCTAGCCATTCTGAGTCGGATTGGTCGGTTTTTCATCCCGGCATTGCTTTTACTTGGTAAGCGTTAGCAAGTGTTACTTGGAATTGCTGCTCCTAAAGTAGCGTATAATGGCATCCAGTACATACTGGTTGACTCCATCACTGCTCGATTACAGTTTTGTTGTTTTAGCCAGTTCACTAGTTGGTTTATGTTGTCAAAACTGTTTCTGTAGCGCTATTTTGTTTGTCCTGTGTTTGTACGTCAAGTATGGTTGCTACAAGGAGGCCTCTGTGCACGTCTACACCACAAACTTTTTCTACCATAGACTTTTTCTCCTTTCGTTTGTTGGAGATGTTGGAAGAGCGCTCTTTTTGACTTTTAGAAGATATTTCTATACGAAATCTAGGTCCCAGCTATCTATTCGCCAGAAGACCACACACACCACATTTTTTGTCGAGGTTTACCAGCCCCATATATAAATCGGTGTTTTCTTCCAATACACTCCAAAACTAAAGAAAGTTACACAGGGCAAAAAGGCTTTTACATAAACGCTTCAATGAAAACTCGTTTTATAAGCATTTTTATATAGTAAAGAGTTAAATTACCATTTTTCTATTTTCCAGTTGGGAAATAATTATGGAACCCACTACAGATAAAATTGCAGATGCCCTTTACGATTCAGGATGTATCAAATTTGGAACGTTTAAAACAAAGTCAGGCGCATCAAG
This sequence comes from Nitrososphaerota archaeon, assembly GCA_031282985.1. Taxonomy (GTDB): domain Archaea; phylum Thermoproteota; class Bathyarchaeia; order Bathyarchaeales; family Bathycorpusculaceae; genus Bathycorpusculum. The sequence continues at coordinate 2,427 of JAITCR010000115.1, forward strand.
CTCGTACTACATTGACATGGCACGTTTGCTTTCAAAGCCCAAGGAATTATGCATTATTGCAGAAGCCGCAGCTCAAAAAATTTGTCAAATCACTGATTATAACTTGTTGACTAAACTTGCTTCAATAGAATTAAAGGGAGCTTTAATTACACCAAGTATTGCTTGCAAAATTAATTTACCATGTGTCATTGTACGTAAAGAAGAAAAAGCCTATGGAGTAACAGGCAGAATTGCGGGGGCAGATGTAGAAAGGGGGGACAAAATTTTGTTTGTTGATGATGTAGTCAGTGAAGGTTTGTCAAAAATTGAAGGGATAAAGCCTCTTCAAGAGTTAGGAGCAGAAGTTAAACACATTTTAGTTATTGTTAATCGTGAACAGGGCGGTAAAGAAAAACTGGAAACAACAGGGTACATTGTGCATGCTTTAGCCAAAATTTCTGAAATATTCATTTCGTTACAGAGAAACGGAAAAATTTCTACTAATCAGGCAGAAACTATGCTTAAGCATATTAAAAAATAATTCTTTATTTTTTGGCAATTATGGCTTCATAGATTTGTTGTGCAGATTCTTGTGGAGTGAGGATAAAATTTTTCACTACTACATCAGGTTTTAATGGTATTTCGTATGGTTGACCTACACCGGGAACTGTGCTTGATACACTATTTTGTAGTGCTTTTTTGTAGATTTGCGTTGGCGCGTCGTATTTTTCTTTTCGTTCAGTTTCACGTTGAACACATACCTCAAAAGGACATTCGAGATAAGCCTCTATAAAAAGAGTTATTTGTGAGCGTGCATCATCACGATAACGTCTAAGATTACCAGTGGCATCAATCAAAACATTTACACAGTTTTGTGTTAACATTTTAGCTATGTAAACCAGAATAGCATAAACGATATCACGTTCCTCAATACTATAAGTTGGGTTTGGAGTTAAAGTTTTACGTATTTCATCTGATGACAATAACTGAACAGAAATATTTTTTTGGTCTAAAAGCTTTATCAGTGCACGAGAAACCATAGATTTACCGCTCCCTGGAAGGCCAGTTATCCAAACACACCAACTAGTAGACGCATTCATAGAGCGTTTCCCACAAGTAAAAGTAGACAGTACGGTCTTGTTTAAAGTTTTACCTATTTCAGACACAAAAAAGGGATAAAAATGAAACAAGGAATATTTTAAGCATTAAACCTCTTCGGAAATTAATATATGTAGTGGGTGATGATTGTTGTTGAGAGATTATTGTAGCAGAGCTTAACAAGTATGAGCGTGCAATGGAGTTAAATGATCAACATTTCAAGCTGTTGGTGGCGTAACAAAGCAAACTATTGAAGAAATGGTTGGAATTCTAAAACAAGCCCATAATACAAAACATAAACACAGAGACCATCATACCAAACTCCCAGTTAAAATGATACTTATAATGACTTTTGAGTATTAACATCAATATATTACTTTTTTTGAACTTGACTTTGAGTATAAAGTTACTGAAAGCACTGCCATGACATAATTGTGTGGATGAAGATACTTGATAAAATGTGGAAAAATTAACCTTCCAGATAAAAAAGAGCTACTTACAGCAGACAACGGGACAAAGGTTGTCTTAGTAGATGTTACGGAGAGCCCAGTGGAGCACCCCCAAAAAAGCAGTGTAACGGGTACTTGGGAAAAAAGAAACGCCACACAATTAAAACGTTGATTTTGTTAATCGTAGAACATTTGAAATCATTGCAATAGCACAGGTAGTGGCAGTGTGCACGATTTTAAAATGTACAAAGAGATGGTGGATGCTAGTGTTTTAGAAGGTATTAAATTTTTGGCTGATAGGGGTTTTCATGGAGTTTTAGCGTTTCATAAGAATAGTGAAATACCAAAAAAGAAGTCAAAATATCATCCGCTTAGGAATTGTAAGAAAATAACTTGTAAAGTTTAATGATATGTGTATTGCATTACTCTAGTTGAAGAGCTGTGGATAGTGCAACAAGACATCGAATAGAAACAATGCTCCCATTATTAAACGAAAAACGAAGACGACTATACCTAGCCACCGAAGCCAAAAACATAGGACATGGAGGACTAAAAGCCATCCACAACTTAACCGGAACCTCCATGACAACAATCATCAAAGGCCAAAAAGAACTAAACACAAA
>JAITCR010000196.1 GCA_031282985.1 Nitrososphaerota archaeon
GTGGATGGTAGCTTTATTGGTAGTGTTTTGTCTAATCTTTTATCTTATTATGATTCGGTGTCTGGTGGTTTTAGGCATTTGCAGTCTGGTGGTGTGGATATGATGGCTACCGAACAGGCAGCGTACACGCTGGTGGCTTATGATCGGTATGTAAAAGGACAAAGCACTCTGTATGATATGCGTGACACCGACCCGATTGTTGATGGCAACAAAAATGCCAATCTGAACGTGGATGACAACAAAGGCGCTGATTCCGTTTCTGACTTGATGGTAGTGGTGGAGGATCTTTATGGTGGTTCTGGCATTTTTGTCACTGCAAAACCAAACGTGTTGCCTTCTGGGGTGGAGCTTGAAGTGATCTTGAGGATTTCTGGTGAAAAATATGATAAGACTAGCTCTGCACTGAATGATAAAGGCATCACTTTTCTGTTGTTTGACATTTCTCTGCTAAAAAATAATGAGGAACTCCATTCTTTTGGTGGTGAAAAAATTACTGTTTCCATTCCAGTTCCCAAAGACTATAACGGAACAAAATGTATGGTGTATCACATTGATGACAGTGGTAACGCTGCTGTTGATATGAAGGCAAAGTTGGTCAACGGTTGTCTTGTGTTTGATACTGACCATTTAAGCCTCTACGCTGTAACACAAACTTTTGACTTAAACCCCGACAAAAAGGACAACACGAACAATGGTGACTTAAATCCAAACACTGGGGATAATGTAAACTCTGGGGATAACAATGGTAAATTGGGTGATAGTGGTGGTAATGTGAATATGTGGTTGTGGGTGGGTGGTATTTCTGTATTGATTGTAGTGTTGGGTGTACTGCTGCTGCTCTTTAAACACAGAAAAAGTAAAGCGAGGTAGACATGCTTAAACTTATTTTATCTCTGGTTGCTTCAGTGGTGGTTTAAGCCTGTTTGCTGAATTTTTTGTTTTTAGGACAAACGGAAAATGGCGGAAAAAGAGCGTTTTTGTTGTTAGTGTTGTGTTTTATCTGTAAATTTATTCAACTTATGATTAATTTAAATTGAGTTTAGGTTTAAATACTTTGGTTGGCTAATCTGACTATGAATTCGCGTTTAGAAAGTTAACAGTTATGCTGTTGATGTATGAGGAGGTGAAAAATTGAATAATAAAACTACAATATTTCTTGTTATTCTTATTGCTTTGGTAGTGGCAGTTTCTGTAGTTGTAGTGTATAATGAGTTCTACAAGACATCTGCGTCTTTAGCGCCTGAACCATCAACTATTACAGTTGTTGACGGTGCAGGTTATACTGTTACTGTAACTCTTCCTGTGTCTCGAGTTGTTGTTACAGGTGCGGGTCTTGGAGAAATTTTATGTAGCATGGGTGCACAGGATTTACTTGTAGGTCGAACAGATGATGTAGTTTTACCGTCATCAGTTTTGACTGTGCCATCTGTAGGTGAGAATGCCTGGTTTCTTACTGCGGAAGCAGTGCTTGATTTAGAACCTGATCTTATAATAGCTGACTCACTGTTACTTTACAATGAAGTAGCTTATGAACAACTTAGAAACGCTGGTATACCCATATACATCGGTGATACAAGCGCCCCAGATCCGACAATGAATCCTTTGGATATGTCTCCTGAAGAACTGTATAATTTTCCAACGATAATAGATCATACCTGCTCACTTATGCAAAACCTAACCGAAGTAGTAGGCCATCACGAGCAAGTAGCTACGTATGTTAATTGGGCGCAATCATACAACAAACTTGTCAAAGATCGTATAGCAGAATTAACTCCTGAACAACAAGTAACAGTCTACATAGATTGGTATTCTTATAGATACAGTACATGGGGCGACGTGAGTGTTTATCAAGCTGGAGGCTTTAACATTGCATGCAATCAAACAATAAATTATCCACTTCTGCAAGGACTTGAATTAAGTCCCGAGTTTATTGTTGAACAAAACCCTGCTGTGATTATCTCGCTAATTTCTAGCGCTACACATGATGTCAATGATTTTATTGGCGTTAAAAATGATGTACTTACTCTGCCACAAATTCGAGGTGTTGATGCAGTAACAAATGGCCGTATCTATGTGTGTGATTTCGCCATTCGAAATGGACCGCGCTCGATAATTGGTTATCTATTTTACGCAAAAAGTATTCAACCAGATCTCTTCTCAGACATAGATTTAGACAATATAATTCAACAAGTAAATCAATACTTTGATACGCCCGTCACAGGAACCTATTGCTATCCGTAATTTTGAATTTAATCTCTTCTTTTCCTCTTTTTTAGGGTTCATTAAAAATTGTGGTTTTTCAAGCCTTGTCAAAATCAGATATTTTATAAAATTTTGAAGATGAGTAAGCTGAAACTTGTGAGTTTTTTGTGGTGGAGCTTTTGTTTTAATTGTTAAAGGTTGAGTGTATTGTTGAGACTAAAACTTGCGAGGATATTGTGGAAGTATTCAAATATGTCTTGTATGTTTACTTTTTTCTTTGATTAACTGGTGGTAGAGTAATCAAGAGTATGGTTAGATGTGCTCTTGTAATTACCGCTTTTTGTTAACTCATTTAAGTTGTTAGTTGTTTTAATGTGGAATTTTGTCGGTTTATCATTTTTATTCAACTGTAACTTAATTTAGGTTAAGCATAGGTTTAAAATAATGTGTTAGTTGCTTTAACTAAGTTTGAATGTGTACCTTGGAGTATGTACAAAATGAATGTTACATCCAAATTTAAACTACGTCACCTTTATACGTTTTTGTTACTCTTTTCTTTATTAGTGTGTTGCTTCTCTTCATTATCTTCTTGTGTGTTAACGGTGCAAGGTGAAGACACTGAAGAAAAGGTTGTTCTCGAATTGAACTTCGCTGAATCAACAGAACTACCTGCGGACTGGAACGAAATTCATGGAAATTGGAAAGTTTCAGATGGAAAACTACATCAAAACTGGCAGGGGTATCCTGTAAACAGTTACGATTTTATGCCAGCTTTACTCACATTTGATAATGATTTGGGGTATTTAGATAATTTCCGTTTCGAGGCAACACTTCAGTTTGATGATGATGACACTGTGCAGGATTGGAGCTTTATGGGTTTAAGCTTCGACGTAACTAATCCAAATTTACCCGAGTTTATAGGGCCACTTACATTTGTGGGCATTTATTATAAAATCACAGCCGGTGCTGATGTGTACTTTGCTTACTACTCAGGTGATTCCTCTTTCCTAAGTCAATTCAAATTTACCGACGTACCTGAAAGTTCGTCTGGTAGTGGTCTTATACATCTTACAATTGAAGTTTATGGCAAATACGCGTCTATTTACTTTAATGATATTCCGTTAATGGAGAAAACTGAAATTCAACGCTATGAGGATGGCATCTTTGGTTTTATTATGGGATTTGGTGGTGTTGGCTCTTATTATGACGTTAAAATCACAGAGTTGCCTTACAATCCGTGTGCTATCTCTACTGGAAAATTATTGGATGGCGTAGTCGGTTTACCCTACTTGCAAAAAATTGTAACTGATGGTGACAAGATTACACGCTGGAACATAGATGGGAACCTCCCAACTGGTTTGTCTTTATCCGACGATGGTGATGGTGGCGTAGTATCTGGTATTCCAATAGTTGCTGGCGTTTTCCCTTTCACGGTTACAATAGAGGGCGCTAAAGGAGATTCTGATAGCAAACTATTGAGTATCACAATTGATGCGGCATATTTATCCTCTTTTTTGGGTAATGGTGTTGATTTTTCTTCTGGGGATATTGAGCTTGTTTCAGCCGATAAACTTTCTGCTACGCCGAAGACTTTTGAAGCTTGGGTAAAAATGCCTATAGGTGCAGATAAATTGGGTGTAATTGTAGGTAATGGTGCGACTGACGGGTTTGGTTTGCATATTATAAATTTTGGTGTTGATGCGGATGGTAAGCCATGGTTGTATTGGAAGGATGGTGCTGGAAATGAGGCAAACTATACTGCATATGCAAATGTGGCGTTTGGAGAATGGGTTCATGTTGCAATTGTTTATGACAGTGAAAGCAACAAGATAATTTGTTATGTCAATGGTGATAAGGCGGATGAACAGTTTTTTGCAAGCAAAGATACTATACCTGTTCGTCCTCTTAAGGTCGGTGGCGATTATATGCCAAATAATCCGTGGTATTTCCCTGGTGAGATTGCGGATATTCGTATTTGGTCAAGTATCCGTACTCAAACCCAAATTCTGGAAAATATGAATGCGTTTCTTAATGGTGATGAATTTGGTCTTATGGCGAATTGGTTGCTAGATGAGCAAATAGAGGATTGCTATACGGATAACTCTGTACAGGGTAATGATTTGCGGCTATGGCACGACTGGTTGGATGATATAGAGTTTTACGAAGGTGATTATACAATTGTTGTCATTCCTGATATTCAGTATATGACTTTGTCTTATCCTGATATTTTATCTGATATGTTTGATTGGATAGTGGCTAATGTTGAAGTGCGTAACATACAATTAGTGATTCAGGTAGGTGACCTTACTGATAGAAATACTGAAGCGGAGTGGGAACGTGTTGCTGATAATCTTGAAAAGTTGGATGGTGTTGTGCCATATGTCTTTATTCCGGGTAATCATGATTACGCTGGTCTAGCAGGTGGCAGAGATACGACACTTTATAATAAATATTTGCTTTATAGTAAATATTCACAAACTACTATCTTTTGTGGTGCTTTTGAAGAGAATAAAATGGATAATGTATATTACTATTTTTCGACTAATGATGCGGATTATATGTTAATGTGTTTAGAGTTTCTTCCCAGAAATTCTGTGCTTGAATGGGCTAATGGTATTATAGCGGGGAATTCTTTTCATCGAGTAATTGTGGTAACCCATTCTTACTTATCGTTTGATAAAACATATGATAACTCGGGTGGTGATGCTCCTAGTGACAATATTGGTGTTGATATTTGGAACAAGCTTGTATATCCAAATGCTAATGTCATTATGGTGTTGTGTGGTCATATTCATTACGATGATTTGGTTATGCGGATTGACACTAACATAGCTGGACATGAGGTGCCGCAGCTCTTAGTGGATGCTCAAGAAATGGATTATTATCTCGAAGGTATAGGTATGCTCGCTTTGTTAACCTTTAACAATTATGGTCATGATGTTTCTGTTAACTGGTACAGTACTAAAATGAAAATGTTCTTTCGAGATTGGAACCAGTTTCTTTTTTCGGTTGCATGGGACAAACTTGTTGTTCTTTATGATGAAAATGGTGGCGTTATGACAAGTGCACAACTAACATGGGAGTATAATCAAGGCGAGACAGTTACGGTGATTTCTGCTAATCCTAGGCGGGCTGGTTTTTCATTTGCCGGGTGGTTCTATAACAACAAGGTGTATTTTGCCGGCGATTCTTTTATGATGCCTAATACAAACGTTGTGTTGGTGGCTCAGTGGCTGGATATTTCTACATATGTTGTAACTTTTAACTATACTTATGGTGATGGTGGTGTAACAAGAGTTGTTGAGACTGATGTGGAAGAGGGTAGTACAGTTTGGGCGCCTGTTGAGCCGAAAAGACTTGGTTACACTTTCTTAGGCTGGTTTAAGGCTGATGCAGAAAAAGCTTTTGATTTTAGCACACCGATTACTGATGATGTTACGCTGATAGCACGATGGGAGTTGAAGGTGTATACTGTGAGTTACAATTTGAATGAGGGCACTAATATTGCTGGCAATCCTCTATCATATACTGTGGATAAGACTCCACTTAACATATCTAATCCAAATAGAACTGGTTACGTTTTTGTAGGTTGGACCGCGACATATGTAAGTAACAGCCCATTAGATATCACAAAGCCAACTCTCTCTTACACTATTCCAAAAGACGCCACAGGTGATGTTACATTATTTGCGAATTGGCGTATTCTTGAGTTTACTGTACAATTTGTGGATTGGGACGGCGTGCTTTTGAAGTCTGAGAATGTAACTTATGGTGCTTCTACAACTGCACCTCAGAGTCCATCACGAACTAACTATATTTTTACCAGATGGGATAACTCTTTTACCACAGTGACTGCTAACATGACTATTACAGCACAATATATTATATCCAACAATTCATCAGATGACCCATCACCCAACAATCCTGAGCCAAGTGAAACAATACCTGTTGAGACACCTGCTGGAACTGATAACTGTTCTCCATCACCTGCTGTTGATGTTGATGAGAATTCGTCATCATGGTCCATTTTGAAAATTGTAATAGTAACGAGTGCTGTGATAGTGGTTGTAGGTGTCGCTGTGCTATTCTTACTAAAGAAACCTAAGATATAGCAGAAAATGTGCACAGTTTGTGTAGCAACTTAGCTCACGATACTATCTTTTTCTACCCAAATTTAGCGTTAGTTATTTTCATTCTGGGTTCGACCGCTGTATGCTCATGAACGGCGAAATGCAGCTTTTGGACTGTAGCATTTTTTGATAGAGCGTTGTGTGTGTATCATAATATGTTGTTGTAAAAATATCTGTAATTTGTTGTTAAATTTTTCGCTCACTGCTGTGGACGTCACGGAGACGTTGAAGTAATTCATGGAAAGGTTTTCGTAAGGAACTATCCGATTAGAAGATATGCCAAAATTTAATCTTTTAAGCATCCAAGTGGAACAACCCATACGCCGTCATCACGTTGATATGCAATTTGTGTTGCAGTTACTATTGCCAAAAACGAAGGCATACCCATTTTTTCCGTGTTGACCTTTTTCTTAAATTTCAACAAATTTAATGCTGCTTTTTCTTCTTCATCGCTTCCCATTTTCACTTCAATAGCACCCCAACGCCCATCTGAAAGTTCAACAATGGCATCCACCTCGTTGCCAAGCTTATCTCTGTAATAAAATACCTTGCCATTCAAGCTATCAGCATAAACCCTTAAATCACGCACGACCATTGATTCAAAAAGCAGCCCAAACGTTTTGAAGTCATTGAACAGTTTTTCTTTGTTTGCTCCAAGTAAAACACTTGCGATGGAGGGGTCTGTTAAATGTCTTTTTGGTGTGGTTCTCATAGCTGTTTTAGAACGCATTGCCGCTCTCCAAATGGGCAGGTCATCTATGATATACAATTTTTTTAGGGCGTTTATGTAATCTGCAATGGTTTTATCAGAAATGGTTTCATCATTTGCAGTTAAATCGTCTAGTATGGTTGAGTTTTTTACAGGTGAAGAGATGTGTCGGGCGATAGAGCGAAGTAGACTGCGCACACGAGCAGAGTTCCGTTTTTTTCCGTCAACTCTTGACATGTCATCGTTAATCATTACTTCCACATAGTCAAGCACGGTTTTCATGGTTACTTCTGTGTTTTTCTCTTTAACTGTTTCAGGCCAACCGCCCCGAAGTAGTATGTAGGCTATTTCATCGATTGACTGCTTAGATGTGCCTATCATTTCTGTTTTACCATCAAAGAGGTCTGATAGGGATATTTCACCTGTTGATTCCTTAGATTCGAAAAGTGACATTGTCTGCATTGTTACTCTTGAAATTCGTCCTGTTCCACTGTGCATGTTTTTTCCCATTTTGGGAATAACTGAGCCTGTCAATATGAATTGTCCTTTTTTCTTTCGTTGATCGACAGTAAAACGAACAGCATTCCAAAGTGTGGGTGCATCTTGCCATTCATCAATCAAGCGTGGAGTTTTCCCCTCTAATAGTTCGGATGGTTTGAGTGATGCCATTTTCAAATAATTTTCTGCAAAATCTGGGTGTTGCATAAATAGAGTGCTTTTGGCAAATTGTTTTGCTGTTTCAGTTTTGCCACACCATTTAGGACCTACAATCAAAACTGCGCCTGCTGATTGTAAGGCTAAACTCATTTTTTTGTCTGCAATTCGTGGTAAATAATCATTGTTCATACTCAACACCTATTGCCAATATAACTGTAATTTCTGTTTTTGTCAATATATTTTTTTCTATTTTAGCTTAAATTTTTTTCCGTTTTTGGACAACATCTATTTATTGTTCTTAAAGAGCTACGAAAAACAACTTTTTAACAAAATTGTAGGCATCTATTTTTTAGAGGTTAGTTATGTTTCTTGTTGTTAACGCATTTATATAATTGAGCCGCCCTTCTTTTTGATTGTTAACGCATTTATATAATTGAGCTGCCCTTCTTTTTGAAGGGCAGCGACCTTCAAAATTGCCATCAAAAACATTATGTTGCTTGCACAGAATTGGGAGCAGTTCAAAATTATGAA